>JAQBFV010000035.1:0-3537 GCA_032123035.1 Betaproteobacteria bacterium
GGCTATTCCACCACGGTGCGCTCGCTGACGCAGGGTCGCGCCACCTATTCGATGGAGTTCAAGCATTACGCCGAGGCGCCCAAGCAGGTGTCCGAGGCGATCATCAACAAGGGCAAGGTCGAGAAGTAGCGCGCACCGCGCAATAGACGACACAAGGTAGCGAGCCATGGCAAAAGCAAAATTCCAGCGCACGAAGCCGCACGTGAACGTAGGCACGATTGGTCACGTGGACCACGGGAAGACGACGCTGACGGCGGCGCTGACGCACGTGCTGGCAGCGAAGTTCGGTGGCGAGGCGAAGAAGTACGCGCAGATTGACGCGGCGCCGGAGGAGAAGGCGCGCGGGATCACGATCAACACGGCGCACGTGGAGTACGAGACGTCGGCGCGGCACTACGCGCACGTGGACTGTCCGGGGCATGCGGACTACATCAAGAACATGATCACGGGCGCGGCGCAGATGGACGGGGCGATTCTGGTGGTCTCGGCCGCTGATGGTCCGATGCCGCAGACGCGCGAGCACATTCTGCTGGCGCGCCAGGTCGGGGTGCCGTTCATCGTGGTGTACCTGAACAAGGCGGACATGGTCGATGACGCGGAGCTCCTGGAGTTGGTCGAGATGGAGGTACGCGAGCTGCTGACCAAGTACGAGTTTCCGGGCGACGAAACGCCGATCGTGACGGGCAGTGCGCTGAAGGCGCTGGAGGGCGACAAGGGCGAAATGGGCGAGGGCTCGATCATGAAGCTCGCCGATGCGCTGGACAGCTACATACCGCAGCCCAAGCGAGCGGTGGACGGGCCGTTTCTGATGCCGGTGGAAGACGTGTTCTCGATATCGGGCCGTGGCACGGTGGTGACCGGTCGGGTGGAGCGGGGCATCGTGAAGGTGGGCGAGGAACTCGAGATAGTGGGGTTGAAGGCGACGCTCAAGACGGTGTGCACGGGCGTGGAGATGTTCAGGAAGCTGCTCGATGAGGGGCAGGCTGGGGACAACATCGGGGTGCTGTTGCGTGGAACGAAACGCGAGGAGGTGGAGCGCGGACAGGTGCTCGCCAAGCCGGGCTCGATCCCGCCGCACACGAAGTTCCAGGCCGAGGTGTACGTGCTCTCCAAGGAGGAGGGTGGTCGGCACACGCCGTTCTTCAATGGTTACCGGCCGCAGTTCTACTTCCGCACGACGGACGTGACAGGATCGGTGGAACTGCAAGAGGGGACCGAGATGGTGATGCCTGGGGACAATGTGCGGATCGTGGTGAAGCTGATTGCGCCGATTGCGATGGAGGAGGGTCTGCGCTTTGCCATCCGCGAGGGCGGGCGTACCGTCGGCGCAGGGGTGGTGACGAAGGTGATCGAGTGACGAATTCAACGGGGTGCGCGCGCCGCACCTCGACAACAGGGACCGGAAGCACAGGCGGAACCGGAGATTCGAGAGTAGACTTGCAGCCCCATTCGGGTCACTGCATTTCGAGTCCCGGTCACCTGACCTCTGGGAATAGGCCAATAGCTCAACTGGCAGAGCGTCGGTCTCCAAAACCGAAGGTTGGGGGTTCGATTCCCTCTTGGCCTGCCACGCTTTTCGTGCGTCCCAATTACTTTGGGGCGGGCGTTTCCGCGATAGCAAGCGCTTACAACTGATAGCCAATGGCAGAGACTTCAACAAGCGCGGTAGCGGACAAGATCAAGATCACCCTGGCAGGCGTGTTGCTGATCTCGGGGATCGTGGGCTTTTACTACTTCGGGTCGCAACCGCTCGTCATTCGTGTCGGCATGGTGCTCATTGGCTTCGGCCTCGCCGTCGCCGTGGGCTGGTTCTCGGTGCCGGGGCAGCAGCTCGCAGGGTTTGCGCACGACGCGATCGAGGAGACGAAAAAGGTCGTCTGGCCGTCCCGCAAGGAGTCATACCAGACCACGGCTGCGGTTTTCGCCTTCGTGGTGGCCATGGCGCTCTTTCTGTGGATGGTGGACAAGTTGCTCGAACTGGGGCTGTACGACTGGGTGCTCGGATGGAAGCGGTCATGACCAAGCGGTGGTACGTGGTGCACGCCTATTCGGGCTTCGAGAAGTCCGTGCAGCGCACCCTCGAGGATCGGATCCGACGCGCCGGGATGGAAGAGCATTTCGGACGCATCATGGTGCCGACCGAGGAAGTCGTGGAAATGCGTGCCGGGCAGAAGAACATTTCGGAGCGCAAGTTCTTTCCGGGCTATGTGCTCGTCGAGATGGACATGACGGACGAGGCCTGGCACCTCGTGAAGAACACGCAGAAGGTGACCGGATTCGTGGGCGGCGCGCATGGCCGCAAGCCGCCGCCGATCACCGACAAGGAAGTGCAGGAGATCCTGCACCAGATGCAGGAAGGCGTCGAGAAACCCAAGCCCAAGGTGCTGTTCGAAGTGGGCGAAGCAGTGCGTGTCAAGGAAGGCCCCTTCAACGACTTTCACGGCATGGTGGAGGACGTCAACTATGACAAGAGCAAGCTTCGCGTCTCGGTCACGATCTTTGGCCGCTCGACGCCGGTGGAACTGGAGTTCAGCCAGGTCGAGAAGGCCTGACCAAACGCTGGAGCTGGATTTTTCGGCTCCGGCATCTGCGTCGCAGGAGCGACGCATCGTTTATCGGGGAGGCGGGCTTGCCGAGCGGTACGAAGTTAAGGCAAAGCTCGCCGCTTGAACCCGTCTAGAGGAGTCTGAAAGTGGCAAAGAAGATCGTCGGTTACGTCAAGCTGCAGGTGCCCGCGGGAAAGGCGAATCCGAGTCCGCCGATCGGGCCCGCCCTGGGTCAGCGCGGCTTGAACATCATGGAATTCTGCAAGGCGTTCAATGCCCAGACCCAGAAGGTCGAGCCGGGCCTGATGCTGCCGGTGGTCATCACGGCTTTCCAGGACAAGAGCTTCACGTTCATCATCAAGACGCCGCCGGCGACCGTCCTGATCAAGAAGGCCGCCAAGCTCGAGAAGGGCAGCCCGCGTCCGCACACCGACAAGGTCGGCTCGATCACCCGCGCCCAGGCCGAGGAGATTGCCAAGCTCAAGACGCCGGATCTGACGGCAGCTGATCTGGATGCCGCGGTGCGCACCATTGCGGGCAGCGCGCGCAGCATGGGCGTGACGGTGGAGGGTTTGTAAATGGCTAAGCTCAGCAAACGCAAGCAGGCCCTCGCGGGCGCGGTTGAGCCCGGAAAGGTCTATCCGGTCGCCGAGGCGCTCGAAGTCGTCAGGAAATGCGCGACCGCGAAGTTCGACGAGTCGGTCGAGGTGGCGGTCAATCTCGGCGTCGACGCCAAGAAGTCGGACCAGGCCGTGCGCGGATCGGTGGTAATGCCGGCCGGAACCGGGAAAACGGTGCGCGTCGCGGTATTCACGCAAGGTGACAAGGCGGACGCCGCACGCGCGGCGGGCGCGGACATCGTCGGCCTCGAGGACCTGGCGGAGAAGATCAAGGCCGGCCAGATGGATTTCGACGTGGCGATTGCCAGCCCCGATGCGATGCGCGTGGTCGGGCAGCTTGGTCAGATCCTGGGCCCGCGCGGCCTGATGCC
>JAQBFV010000036.1:0-5725 GCA_032123035.1 Betaproteobacteria bacterium
GGGCGCCGGTGGCGCAATCGTGCAGACGGTGCAGGGTTACGGCATGCGCGAACGGCTCGGCGTGCTGGGCGTCGCCGTCGAGGCGCAGCAGGCGGTCATCACGTTTTTGGTTTCGACCGATCAGCAGGATGTCATTTTCGACACCCTCTATCGCGTGGCCGCCTTCGACCAGATGGGCGCGGGCTACATGTTCATCACGCCGTTGGACAAAGCCGCGACCTACGTCCCCAAATCGATTCGCGAACGGCTGGGCCTGGACAAAACGTGAACGGCGACGCCGTACCGAGCCGGGCGCCGCGCGAAGCGGGCAAATTGATCCGCTGTATCGTGCCCGACGACGGTACCGATTTGCGGCTGCTGAACGCGCTGCACGACCGCTTCGGCATCGTGCGGGCGGAAACCGCGCCCTACCGGGGTGTCGCCGCGCTCGGTAACGCGAAAAGCAAACGCGGCAAGCTGCCGGAATCGATATTGGTCAGGGTGGTCACGGTGATCTGCGACGCCAGCGAGGCGGATGCGGTGTTCGATTTCATGTTCGTGGAAGCCCATCTGGACAAACCCAATCGCGGGCTGATGTGGCAGGGACCGCTAATCGGGACCACGCCGTTTGAACTGCCGGCCGATCCTGTCCAGGGCGTCCAGCGCGCATAGCGCGCCCGGTGGACGATGACTGCGTCCATGCGACGCCTCAAGCCGGATCCGACCCCCCGGATCCATCCGGTGCCGGAATTCCTCGCCGACGCCCGTCTGCAGGCCGTCTACGAGGAGACGAAAGCAACGCTCCAAGTGCCGTGGATGGGGGTCGTGACGATGGCCTTCGCGCATTACCCGAACTTCTACAACACGCTGTGGGATGGTTTGCGCGAGGTTTGCGCAAGCACCGCGTTCGTCGCCGCCTGTCGCGCCCTACGTGTACACGCCGAAGCGGCTGCCGTGCCACTCGAGCCCGCGCGCCTGCACGGCGCGCTCACTGCGCAGGGCTACGCAGAAAGAGAAATCGACGAGATCCGCGATCAGATCGAGGTGTTCTCGCAGGGGAACATGCCCTATCTGTTGATCGCAACCGCTGCGCGGCTGCTGCTGGAAGAATTTGACGTCGGGCGAGACGGACGCCTCGAGCCCTTCGTCCAACGACCCGGCGCCCATGCGACGACGCGTCTGACCCTGATCGAACCGCACCACGCGGACGCGCCGACGGCGGCCGTCTACAGCGACATCAGGGATACGCTCGGCCTACCGTTCGTCAACACCGACTACCGGGCGCTCGCGCGCTGGCCGAGCTATTTCGCCTGCGCCTGGGGCGACCTGCGCAACAAGATTCATCGCCCGGACTACGCCGGCGCGGTGCAGTCGGTCCACGAATTCGCGGTCGAGAGATGGACGAAACTCCCGGTGCCGGACAGGCTCACATCGGCAAGCCTTCGCGCTGCGGCGGCGCGCGATGCACCGCTAAGCGAGGTCACTGACGTCGTGCGCCTTTTCCAGTGGCTGCTGCCGGGACTGGTGACGAACGTGGCTTGCCTGCGCGCGCAACTCGAGCGGGCGTGAGGAGCCCGCCATCGAATGCCCCTCCATCGGTACGCCGAAAGTGTAGAGTTCGCGCACGGCTCGATCCGAACGAGAATCACGCTGTGTCGGGCGCACGCCGCGAACAAGCAACAACAACATCTGGTCGTACGCGTTAACGACTGAGTGTGGAGGCGATTGTGCGGCGGAATTCCGTCGGGTTCCTTTTCCTGTTCCTTGTTTGCGCTACGGTTGCACCGCATGCGGTCGAGGCACAGTCGTCGTCGGCCGTTCCGCGAATCGGAATCCTCAGTCCGTTTTCAGCGCCCACGAAAGAGGCTGCGGCAAAGACCCTGGGGCATGCCACGGTCGAGGCGTTCCGGCAGGGCTTGCGCGATCTGGGCTACGTCGAGGGAAGAACGATTCGGATCGAGTACCGATGGGCGGGCGGGCGTCCCGACCAGCTGACGGTTCTCGCCAAAGAGCTGGTTCGTTCAAAAATCGATGTCCTCGTGACGGTGAGCATGAAGGGCGTGCGGGCGGCGCGCAATGCGACGGACACCATCCCCATCGTCTCCGGCGGCGCGGGCGATCTGGTCAGGGGCGGTCTGATCGCCAGTCTCGCGCGGCCGGGCGGCAACATCACCGGGCTGACGGACATCAGCCCGGAGCTCAACGGGAAACAGCTGGAACTGCTCAAGGAGCTGATTCCGGGAATCTCCACAGTGGCCTATCTCTACTACGCGCGCGCCGACGCCAAAATCACGGCGCTCCACTTGCAGGCGGCCACGGCCGCGGCTCGCGCACTGGGCCTCGAGTTGCATCCTGTGGCGGTAGGCGACGCACAGTCCCTGGTGCAGGCCTTTGGACGCATGTCGCAGCTGCGGGCCGAAGCGGTGGTCACTTCGCTCTCGGCGTTCACACTGCGTCACCGCGCGCGCATCGCTGCGCTGGCGAATTCCAACCGCCTGCCGTCGATTTTTCAGGGCCAGGAGTTCGCCGACGCGGGGGGACTGCTGTCCTATGGGCCGGACCGCACAGACCAATGGCGCCGCGCCGCGCTTTACGTGGACCAGATCCTGAAAGGCGCCAAGCCCGCCGAGCTACCCGTGCAGCAGCCGCGCCGGCTGGAGTTGGTCGTGAATCTCAAAACCGCCAATGCGCTCGGCGTCAAGCTGCCACCGTCGCTGCTCATTCGCGCCGACCGGGTAATTGAATAGCGGGTTGGCGGATCGCCGCTTTTGGCTGCCAGCCGGTCAGGACCGAGCGCCCATCTTGAGCGGCCAGCGGAGCTGCTGCGGCAGGCTGCCGACGAAGCGATCGAATGCCAGCGGCTCGAGCCACTCCCACACGCCCAGGCCAATGCCCGCGAGTCCTCCCACGACGACGATGAAACCCAGCAGCGACCGTGGAACGAGTACCAGGAGCGTCCAGGCCAGGCCCCTGCGCCCACGCGGATTGAGCATCATCAGCACGCCGACGCCGATGAGCAGCAATCCTGCCGCGATCAGCAGCGGTGCGGGCCGGCGCATCAAGGTGTTCACGCTCGAGTGCCACAGCCCATCGCTGAGCGCGTAAGCCGATGCGATGAACCCCGTCCCGATGAGCAGCGCCATCAGCCCGACGATCATCGCCGGGGCACCCGCATAGTCCTCGTAGGTTTCGTCCGCGGCACGAAAACACATGCGGCGCGTGACTATGGACTCGACCCCGGCGAGCGTGATGCCCGCACCAATCAGGAACACGCCCAGGTGAAAGCCCCTGGGAAGCGCGAAGAACTGGCCAGCGATCACGGCGATGATGCCGATGATCACCGCGGAAAGTTGGATGAACGCGAGTAACCGCACCTTGGCGACAGTTTAGGGGAGATCGTGTTGATCAAGGTCTTCGCCTCGATCACGCGAAATCACGCCTGCGTTCAGGCCGAGCGCGCTCAGCTCGACGCCAGATAGGCCTGCCTAAACGCCCGTATGTTCGGCATGAAGAAGGACGCCACCGAGATTTCGTCGACGATGCGGTCGATGAACTGCAGCTTGTGGTCGCGGCCCAGCGTCGTGCCCCATTCGAGCGCCAGCCTGGACTGGAGCTGCTCGGCGTGCTCCATGGTCAGGCCGATCGAGGGCAGCACGTCGGCTTCGGCGAGCAGCACGGCGTCGTGCGCCAAGTCCGGCTCAACCCGCAATCGCCCGAGCGGCGGTGGCAACGATGTGGCGAGCGGCGTATTCGGTCCGCTGGCGGCATGGTGGGCCCAGCACGCACGGGCGAACGGCACACCGGCACTCGGTTCGGTCGCCAGCACCAGCGCCTCCAGGCGAAGGCATTCATCGTCATCGACCCCTGCCGCGCGCAGATACGGCTGCGCCATCTGTGCCGCCAGGCGTTCGAGACGGAACGGCGACGCGGCGGCTCTTGATCCGTCATGATGGAAATCATGCATCAGCGCTGCGCTCACCACGCGCGCGATGCGGTGGGGATCGAGGCGCGCCAGCCGAGCGAGATACAGCGCGCTGAGCATAACCTCGAGGAAATGCTGGCTGTTGTGGTAGCCGGTGGCCACGCCGGCCCCGACGCCGTGGTCGATGTCGCGGGCGATCGTCCGACCCGCCAGCAATAGTGGATCGGTTTCGGGCAGCCCGATGCTGCGCGAAACCTGGGCGTGGGCATATTCCAGGCGGTCGGTTCGCGCACCAAACTGCGCAAAGCACGCCACCAACTCGACGCCAACCTCTGGCGGGCCAAGAGAACCCACGATTGCGAAAGGTGGTCGAGTAAGTATTGGCGCCTCCCAGTTCTCGAGCGGGCGAGAGCTCATCCTCACCGTTGAATCTGCTTCTTGCAAGGGTACGCTTCTTCGAGCGCTGCCTGCACAAGACTTTCAGCCGACAAATGCAGGGTTTCAGCGTGTTGATCCAAATGATCCTTTACGACCTTGACCATCTGACCCCGCGTAACGCCCGGCGGCTTGTCAAAACAGTAGCCGGTCGACGGGTTGCGCAACCCGCTTTGCGTATCTGCAACACCGACGACAAATCCGAACGCGTAGCCGCTGTACCAAGGACGCAGCTGCGCATCGATTTCCGTCCCGGTGATGTATTTGAGTAACGCGCCCCCGTTCTCAAATACCCCCTCGTCCGCCTCGGCCGAAGCACACAAGGCGGCGAGCAATGCCGCAACGACAAATCTCATATCGTCCTCGCCGATAGGTTGCGAACGGTAGACCGTTTCCAGGCGCCACAGTTCAGGCCTGTGACGACCGCCGTGCGTTGTGGGTCGCCCCCAATCGATGGCAGCCGTCTCACTGTCCTCGCCCCCGCGCATGCCACACCCACGGCCTCATTCGTGAATCCTGCGCCCACAAGACACCCTTTCGCAAGGCGACGTACACCCGATAAACCCGCGACAGCGGGGTTCGCGTAGGGGCGACGCGGCGTTGGCCGGTGTTCGGCCTGAATCCCGCGTCAATGCTTGTAGGCGGCAGCCGGAAATTCTCGAATAATGGCTGTTCAGAGAAGGCGCCAGGCGCCGAGGGGGAACAAAATGACTGCCAGATTCATCGTGCGCGCCCAGGTCGTGGAAGCGGCCGTGAAGGACGACTTCGACCGCTGGTACCAGGACGAGCACCTGCCGGATGCGCTCAAGGCCTTCAAGGCGCAGCACGCGTGGCGCGGCTGGAGCGATGTCGACGCGTCCGTGCACTACGCCGTCTACGAATTCGCCGACCTGGCGGGCGCACGGGCGATCCAGGGCTCCGCTGCGCTCAAGCGCCTGGTGGCGGAGTTCGACCGCGTCTGGGGCGACAAGGTCACGCGCAGCCGCGACATCGTGGAGGCCATCCAGACCATCAGCGCCTGACGCCTCGCCCGGGCGTTTGTACGACCGCTTTTCGGTGGTAGCGACTGGCTGCTGACGACCCAAAGGAGACAGTCGATATTCTCGTTAGCTGCCGTTCGCCGATGGCTCAGAAAGATAGAGAATCAATCCAGCCGTGAAGTCAGCACGGCCTGCCGATTCGCCGCCCGCCAGGAGTTTCAGTCAGCCTGCGCCCCTCTCAGGCAACCCGGCATCGCGCAATGCATCGAGCAGACCGTCGACCGGCAAGTGCCCCTCGTGGCTTGCGAACAAGCGCTTGGCGCACTCGACGCACGAATCAGGCTGTGTCTCGAGCAATGCCTTGATACTCGAGCCTGCTTCTTCGTGAGCACCATTGATTTGCAGTACC
>JAQBFV010000037.1:0-4574 GCA_032123035.1 Betaproteobacteria bacterium
CGAGCGGCCGATAAGATGGTTTGCGGTTAAGAAGTCCAAAGGCCCACCGCGAAGTATCGCCGAGCGGCCGAAGGGCTAGGTTTGTTTCGGATGCGGCCCATCGCGGCCGGCGCGCGCAGTTGGCGAAACGGTGCGCGGGCCGTGTCGGAAACAAGAGAGTTTGAAGGAAGCCGCGGTGGCGTTAACGAAGCCCTATGGGGATTCAATAGACGTCGCGGTGTTAAGGTATCGATAAGCTGTCGGCCGACCGACATGTTGCACCGGTCCTGGCGTTTTCCGATGAACGCGTAAGGCTGTACTCCGATCATATCGTCGTGCGCGATACGCCGCCAAGCGAGCAGCGAGCGCAAGACCGCGTCGCGCGCAGTACCGTCGAAGGTGTCGCCGCCCAGTGTCACAATCATCGGTCCGATGGAGCGAGATGCGGATCATGATGAATCCAAATACTGTGTTGCATTGAGGTTGAAGGCCATCGCGGCCGTAAAGCGATCGATGATGACCATAGTGCCAATCTCGCACTGTGGGCAGCGTGGCCGGCGTGTGATCGTATCGGTATCCACAGGCTCGGTCGTGCAACGACTCGGGACCATACCGGCCGCGCATGCCAGCTCTCGGCAACGCGCAACGTTCGCTCGGCGGCAGCGATTGGCGAGCAATCCGTAGTGGCGAATGCGCACGAAGCCACGCGGTAGGACGTGCATGAGAAACCGGCGCAGAAACTCGGCGACCCCGAGCGCCATGACACGTTGCTTGCCGGCCTTGGTGTAGTCCTTGTAGCGAAATCGTACTTGTCCGTCGCTAGAAGAAACCAGTCGGCTGTTGGCGATGGCGACTCGGTGAGTGTAGCGAGCAAGGTACTTGAGCACTTGCTCGGGCCCGGCCATGGGGGGCTTGGCGTAGACGACCCACGGTTTGTTGCGCAGATGGGCGAGTAAGGCTTTGAAACGACTGGGCTCGGCCAGTTCTTCAAGCGAGTGCGTCAAACGAAGCTCGCCGCCTCGATAGGCCCGCCCGAGATAGTCGAGAAACTTACCGCGAAAGACTTGGGACAGCACCTTCACGGGAAGGAAGAAGGTGGGTCGCGAAGCGACCCACTGCTCAGAGTCCAGCGACAGGCCACCGCCGGGCACGACGCAGTGCACGTGTGGGTGATGCATCAGGGTTTGTCCCCAGGTGTGCAAGATGGCCAGAAAGCCGATGCGTGCACCCAGATGCTTGGGATCAGCCGCGACCGTGATGAGCGTCTCTGAGGCCGCGCGAAACAGGATGTTGTAGACGATCCGTTTGTTGGCAAGGGCGATTCTTGCCACCTCGGCGGGCAAGGTAAAGACGACGTGGAAGTAGTGCGTGGGAAGCAGATCACGGCGGCGCTGCTCGAACCACTGGGCGCCGGCCATGGCCTGGCACTTGGGGCAGTGGCGGTTGCGGCACGAGTTATAGGAGATCGCACGATGGTTGCAGTGGTCGCATCGATCTACGTGGCCACCGAGGCCGGCACTTCGACATGCGGACAGGGCACGTAGCACTCGGCGTTGCAGGCACGACATCATCAAACCCGCAGTGCCTGCGGCACCGGAGTGAAAGGAGCGAATGATGTCGGCCACTTCTAGAGGTGGCCGGAGCACTAACCGGCCTCGGCGATCAGATCCAGCGGACTCTTGGTGGCCGTGATCTGCTCGCGCGTCACATGCGAGTAGCGATCGGTGGTCGATAGACGTCGGTGACCGAGGAAGCCCTGTACGATGCGTATGTTTACACCGGCCTCGAGCAGATGAGTGGCGCAGGAATGGCGAAGCACGTGCGGGCTGATGCGGCGACCAATGGCTGCCTCGGCCGCCTTGGAGAGCACCCGGTGAACGGATCGGGGGTTGATGTGGCGGTTGGGATCCTGGCCGGGAAACAGCCAATGCTCGGGCCGATAGGAAAGGTAGTATTCGCGTAACGGACCAAGCAGTGCATCGGAGAGCGGGACGAGTCGGTCCTTGCCGCCTTTGCCCTGGCGAACGTGGATCAACATGCGACGGCTGTCGATGTCACACGGGCGAAGGCTTGCAACCTCTGAGACACGCAGACCGGCCGCGTAGATCGTCATCGACATCACGCGGTGTTTGAGGTTGGCGATGGCGGCAAACAAGCACAGCACTTCGTCTTGGCGAAGAACGGTCGGAATTTTCTGCGGCGTCCTGGCATAGGGAATGGTTTTGATGTCCCAGTCTTTGCCGAGCGTGACGGTGTATAGAAACCGCAGGGCGCTGGTGTAGATGTTGAGCGTGCTGGCCGCGACCTTGCGATCGACGGTGAGATGGACCTGGAAGCTGCGGATGTCTTCTTTGCCGAGCCGCTCGGGGGAGCACCCGAAGTAGCGAGCAAAGCGGGCGACGGCGCCTACGTAGCTATCGATCGTGTTTGGGGAAAGACCTCGGACGCGCAGATCTTCGATCATGCGTTGGCGTAGTGGGGTCATCGGATACTCCTCCATGCGTGTCAGTTTGATGATCCTGGCGGACCACCGAACGACCGTTATGGAGAAGCCGAGGTACTGGAATGAGTGCGTCGCCCCGATTAGCGGGCCAACGGGAAAAAGACTACCGCGGAGCGGTTTCGTTGTGTGCCGAGCATGTTTGACAGCTTGGGGGTGCAAGTCCCCTGCACAACCTGATGGAGGTGAAGTGCTAGCGAAGCGCAAGGGCGTCGTCGCGAGGCGGGGTCTGAAGGAAGCGTGGAGCAAAGCCGCGACCTGACGAACAGAAATCGGATAGGAGGCACCCGTGGTCGGACGAGCGGGCAACGAATCGCGAAGTCCATATCCATCAAGGACCTAGGGTGTAGATCCGGCAGGTGCGCGGTGAAGGCGGTCAAACTTACCTCGGGAGGTCTGCGTCGTGTCCCGTAATCGGGACTGAGGAAGCCGTGAGGCGACCCCATCGCGGCGCAGAAGTCAGCAGAGGGCGGAGTAGACATGAGCGGCCGGCCCGCTCGATCGGGACACTGACCCGAAAGGGCAGAAACAGTCAGGGATCGCAAGGCCGTAGCGCCATGTCGAAGGCCCGAACGATTGGGAGCGGCAAGTAGGACTCGCGACTCATGAGTGGAAAGCGGCAGAAAACCGGGTGCAAGCAATTGCGTCTGGCCTTTGCGCAGGAGGGCCGGAGTGAAGCTCCGGCCTGCGGCGACAGAGGGCCTGAACCACTTACGGCGAAGCGAACCGCTGAAAGCCCGGCGTTGGAAGAACGGTTGATGGAGGAGGTCTGCGATCGTAACAATCTCGAAATAGCGTGGAAACGCGTCCGCGCGAACAAGGGTGGTCCGGGCGTCGATGGGATGACCATCGACGAGACACAAGACTACCTGCGTGAGCACTGGCCAACCATTCGGGAACAACTGCTTCACGCGGCCTACCAACCGCAGCCGGTCAAACGGGTGGAAATCCCCAAGCCCGGTGGCGGGGTCAGAAAGCTCGGCGTACCTTGCGTCGTCGACCGCCTGATCCAGCAAGCGCTGTTGCAGGCTCTGCAGAAGCAGTGGGATCCGACGTTTTCCGAGCACAGCTATGGCTTTCGCCCACGCCGCTCGGCCCATCAAGCCGTAGCCCAGGCACAAGCTTATGTCGCCGAAGGTTACGGTTATGTGGTCGATATCGATCTGGAGAAATTCTTTGATCGAATCAACCACGACAGATTGATGGCGCGGATCGCGCAGCGGGTGACCGACAAGCGCGTGCTCAAGCTCATCCGAGCGTTTCTCAATGCTGGGGTGATGGAAGACGGGTTGGTGCGTCCGACCGATGAGGGATCGCCGCAAGGCGGTCCTCTTTCGCCATTATTGAGTAACCTAGTGCTGGACGAACTCGATCAGGAGCTGACACGTCGTGGCCATCGCTTTTGCCGCTTCGCCGATGACTGCAACATCTACGTTCGCAGTCAGCGCGCAGGGGAGCGGGTGATGGCCAGTGTCGTAGGCTTCTTGACCACCAAGCTACGGCTAAAGGTGAACGAGACGAAAAGCGCGGTTGCTCTGCCCGAGGAGCGGAAGTTTCTGGGATTTCGAATCTCGAACGACGGCAGCCAGCGGCAAATCTCGCCGCAGGCCATCGAACGTTTCAAGAGTCGAGTCCGGGAACTCACGAGCCGGACACGCGGAGTCAGTTTGGCCGAGGTGGTGGCAACTCTAGCGCCTTACCTGAAGGGTTGGCGCAGCTACTATCGCTTCTGTCAAACACCGCGAGTGCTCTCCAACTTGGACGCGTGGATCCGCCGGAGACTACGCATGTACCTCTGGCGGCAGTGGCAGAACGGGCCGAATCGCTTCCGAGAACTGCGCCATCGAGGCGTTCCGAAGTTCAACGCAGCGGTCGCGGCGGGTTCGCCGACGGGTTTCTGGCGCATGTCCGGACACCCGGCGGTTCAACAAGCACTGCGCAACCACTATTTCGACTCGATCGGCCTTCCCCGAGTGGCCGCGTCTTCGAGCGCGCCGGCAGGGCTTCGCGTCGGCCGCGGGCCGGCGACTCAGCTCGAGCCGGGCGAGCAGGTGCGGTTGCGGCCCAGGGACTTGGCGCGGTAGAACTCCGCGTC
>JAQBFV010000038.1:0-11728 GCA_032123035.1 Betaproteobacteria bacterium
TAGGAAGCGATGCGCGGCTCAGGCTGGGGGGATACATGGGAGAGTTGATGTTGCGATGTGGAACTTCCTAAGCAGCGGATGAGGTAAGGCCAGGGCAAATCTTCTATTGCCTCCGTATCCGCCCGAAATTTGTCGGAGTCGGGATTTCGAGTTTTTCAACAGAATAGGCCACTAACGGATATTCGCGCTGCTCATTCGATCACTCGGTCGGCGCGCAGCAGGATTGACTGCGGGATGGTGACGCCGATTGCCTTGGCGGTCTTGAGGTTTATCACCAGCTCTAGCTTGGTCGGCACCTCGATTGGAAGCTTCGAGGCCCTTTGGCCACTGAAAATTTTGTCGACGAAAACCGCCGAGGCGCGAACGAGCTCGGCAAGATTGAACGAATAGGACATGAGGCCGCCCGCATCTGCGAATTCGGAGAATCCGTACATCGTCGCGAGGCGCTCGCGGGCCACGTGCTGAACAATCTGCGAACGATGCACGAAACTGAGTGGGCTTTCGATGACGTAAAGCATATCTGGTTGCATGCCGCGCAGCGCTTCGATCTTGAGCGGAATGTCCTGTTCGGACTTCACCTCGAGCAGTACGACGCTCAACCTGAGCCTCGCACAGGCGTCCTCTATCGCAGCCAGCATTAACGCTTCGACAGCGTTTCGGGGATTATGGAGAACGGCGACCTGCTTTGCCTTTGGAAAGAGCTCTTTGAGAAGCTGTATGCGTTTGCGGCACAGCATGTCGCTCGGATTGGCGACGCCGGTTCTGTGCGTACCGGGCTCCCACAGACTCCTCACCAGCCCCATTGCGACGGGATAGGCGACAGAGGCGAAGACGATGGGAGTGTCGAGTATCGCCCTAGACGCCGCGACCGCCGCCGTGGTTCCAAGTACATACACAAGGTCGAAGTCTAGATTCGCCAATTCATGCGCGATCACTTCAAGCTGATCGTAGTCGCCCTCTGAAAAGCGGCGTTCGACGACAAGATTCTCACCTTCAACGTAGCCGAGATCGCGCAGCGTGCCGAACAGCGCATCCTGAAGATGCAGGTCGCCCGGGGCAGAGGATGCGCCCAAATACGCCATCCGATAAGTGCGCTGGGGGTCACGGCCACTGGCCGATGTGGCAGAGGTTCTGGCGCCGGTCTCGGCAGGATCGATCGTCACTCGATTACCTGGTCGGTGCGCGGATCGTGGGAAGCTTCGCAGGGGACTGCGCCTGCACGAGCGGTGAGGCGAGCAGCGCGCCCGCGGCGATCAGGAACTGTCTGCGTAGGACTTGGCCCATAGCACCCTTACTTCGGCCCGAACCTGCCGAGAACTCTACGCTTTCGGCGTGCCAATGGAAGGTAATTCGGCGGCGATATGGAGTGATTTATCCACGTTGTCCGACCGTCTGCTGTGGGCCGGTAGGAGCAGGCCCCGATCGGCGGCTATCGGCCTATTGTGTTGAAAAACTCTTTCGCGCGACTTTCTGAACGAATTTTGGGGGTCGTCGACCCCTTACCCCGTTCGCTAGCGTCGCGTGTAGCGCATCCTGAGCGTTCGACTTTTCGACGACGGCATGCCTCGGGTACGGCAAACGAGTTTTTCAACAGAATAGGCCAGGAGCGGTCGGTCACCGAGCGGCTATTCGATCACCCTGCCGGCGCGCAGCAGCAGCGCCGTGGCCCTGCCGCTGCCCTGCGTCGTGTCGGTAGCGAGCGCGGTCTTGCCCTCCAGCCCGAGGTCCATGCCGCTGTCTCCTCTGAGATCTCAGCGCCTGCGCTTACCCGTGCGCTTCTTTTCCCGACCGGGTTGCGCGGGGGCATTCGCCAATCTCAGCTTGCGGACCCGTCGCCGGATCAAGCCGGTGAAATACACCGCCGCCCAAAGCACGAATGGGGCCGCGACGAGGTAAACCCAGGCCGGAACGCTGTTGCCAGAAAGATTCTTCTCGCTGACCTCGCTGCCGACGAAGTTCACACGGTGCACTCGCGCATTCATCTGGTTTCCGTGCTCGGCCTGCATGCGGACAAGCGCCTGATGTTTGCCAGCGCGCACCGCGATAGCGTCGCCGATATCGCTGTCGTGGAGGTGAAGCCTGATGGCATAGAAGCCCTCGCTATCTGTTCGGCTGCTGCCGATGAGGCGATCATCTTTGTGTATCGCGACGCTCACCCCGTCCAGCGGGCGCTTGTCGGCGCCAAGCACATAGCCCTGCACGTCGTATCGATGGTCGGCCTCGTGCTCCGCCACCGCCGCGGCGGCGAACACCAGCAGAGCCGCAGCGAGGCTCAGCACTCCGGTCCGTGTGACGTCGGGCCGTTGCGCCCGGCTGCTGTTTTCTGACATCACGACCCGTGCCCCTGTGGTGTGTGAACGAACGACCGCTTTCGGCCTATTCTGTTGAAAAACTCGTTTGCCGTACCCGAGGCATACGGTCGTCAAAAAGTCGAACGCTCAGGATGCGCTACACGCGACGCTAGCGAACGGGGTAAGGGGTCGACGACCCCAAAATTCATTCAGAAAGTCGCGCGAAAGAGTTTTTCAACAGAATAGGCCAGGAGCGGTCATCCCGGTTGGTGGAATGTCTCGCCTTGAGCAACCCTCACACCTTCAAGTTACAAAGTCGGCGAGCATGGCTTGAGCTGTCGCACGGTCCGTCGCACAGTCACCATCGGCTATGCGTTCAACGACAGGCCGGAGCAATTCCGCTGCTTCGTCGATGCGGCCCATCGAATGCCAGTGACGCGCAAGATCGATCGCGGCGCGCAGTTCCAATAACTTGCTGCCCTGGTCGCACGCGACTTCGATGGCCGCCTTCAGGCAGGCCTCTGCGCTCTGATCGTCACCGGCGTCCAGAGCCAACGCGCCCTGCAGACGGCGAAGGTCTGACAGCGCAAAGGCTTCGCCCGTTTCATCGAACATTTTCCGAGCCATCACGGCCAGATCGCTGGCCTGTTCCCCAAGGCCCAGGGCGCGCGCGCGCCAGCCAGCCTCAATTCGCAGCCATGAGACCGCCATTTTGGATTTTGTCGCCACCAAGGTTGCGTCGGCCTTCAAGTAATTCACGATGCTGGCCGGCTCGCCCTGTCCTGCGAGGAGTAACGCTTGGGTCATCGACGCAAGATGCCGATACCAAACCAGATTGTGCTCTGCCGACATCGCGGCCAGCGCATTTGTGTGTCGTTCCAGTTCGGCTTCATCCCGGGATTGCAACGCGCGCATCAACATGACCATGTGCATATAGCAGATTGAATTTGCATGAGCGGAGGCCATTGCGTAGCGCTCACCATCCTGGGCATGTTTCTCCGCCCGCCGGGTCTGGCCAAGGTATCCGAGATTGAGCGACATAAAACAATTGCTGCCGACACCGAGGTCCTGCCCATATTGCTTTTCCAGGCCTTTGTGCGTTTCCGGGTCATAGAGCGCAAAGGAACGGTCGAAATACGTTTGCGCATCCAGAAACCGCCCCACCAACTGCAGCGTAATACCGTACGATCGGTTGGCCACGACCGCCGGAGCGGTTTCCAGCGCGTCCTCTGTCAATCGAACGAGCGCTTCACCGTGTCGCATCGCTTCAGCAGTTTCTGCTCTGAGATACCTTCCCGTATTGAGGCCGTAGAGAATGGAAAACCGCAGGGGTGTTTCGCCGATCCTGTCGGCGAGGACGAGCGCCTGTTCAAAAGCAGCCTTCGTCTCGTCAGCCCCCCACCCCTTGCGGGCCATCGAGGCGACGCCAAGCTGAACCTGCAAGCTCAGCGCATGTTCCATCACGGCATGCTCGCCAGACTCGGTCTGCGGCGCGATCAGGGCGATCGCTCGCTCCAAATGGGAGATGCCTTCGTCAAAGGCCGGGCGTGCGATGGCGGCCTTGCTCGCCGCTTCCCACAGATCGATAGCGCGGTCGGTCTGTCCCGCCGTCTCTGCATGATAGGCGAGCACTTCAGGGGCAGTATCCGGCGCTTTCTCCAGCGCCGTCAGGATCCGGCCGTGGATGCTGCGGCGGCGCTCTTTCAACAGGCTTTCATAGGCGGCGTCGCGCACCAACGCGTGCTTGAACAGATACGCCGCCTCGGGCGGCAGGCCGCGCCGGTAGATCAGTTCAGCCTTGATCAGCCCCTCGAGCGCCGTGTTGAGCTCGGCCCCGGGGAGCGGCGAAATGCCAGCCAGCAGCCGGTGATCGAACTCCCGCCCGATGCAGGCGGCCATTTGCGCGACTTCCTTGATCGGTTGCAGGCGATCAAGTCGCGCCATCAGACTGTCATGCAGCGTGCTGGGAATCGCGAGCGCATCCAGCGGGCCGTCAAGAACAAGCCTGTCGCCGTCGACTTTCAGCGCACCGGTTTCCAGGATCGCCTTGGTGAGTTCCTCGACGAACAGCGGCACGCCATCGGTGCGGCGGGCAATGATCTGCAGGACCTCGTCCGGCAGTAACTTGCCATCCGTCAGCTTGTTGACGATCGACAGGATCTGATCCTTGCCCAGTCGGTTGAGCGCAAACCGGGTAACGATCGGATGCCCGCCAAAGCCATGCTCGAAGGTTGGCCGTGCCGTCGCGAGGAGCAGCACCTTCTCCTCGGCAATCGCATCAAGCGCGATGTCCAGAAGCTCGAGCGTCGTCGGATCCACCCAATGCAGATCTTCAAATACGGCGAGCAGGGGTTGCTCCTGCGCCTGCCGGACGATCAGCTGAACGAGCGCCTGCATCGTGCGCAGCCTTAACTGGGCCGGCGTCAGATCGAGTGGTGCATAGCGCCCGCCCGCATCAATGCCGAGCAAGGTGGCCATCAAGGCAGCGTTGCTCGCATTGATCCCGGCCAGACGCTCGAGCTTGTCGAGACGTCCGGTGCTTCCGTCTGCTGGATGGATGCCGGCCGCATAGGTCAATTGCTGGATAAACGGATAGAACGCGCTGTCGGAATAATTGGGCGCGCATTGAAAGGTCAAGCGGACGTGATTCTCCTGAGCGATCTCGTCGACCAGCGCACGCGTGACGCGTGACTTGCCGATCCCCGCCTCCCCGCTGACAACGATCATCTGGCCGGTCCCCGCCTTCGCCCTGGCCCAGCGCTCCCGCATCAGTCCCAGCTCCTGCTCGCGGCCGACAATCGGCGTGAGCGCGCCTGACTGACGCGCATCAAACCGGCTTTCGCGGGCGGTCTCAGCAATCACCGCATAGGCCTCTACAGCCTCTGAGATACCCTTGAGACGCTGTGCGCCGAGAGGCTCTAGTTCAAACATATTGCCAAGCAGGCTGCGCGTTTCCTGCGGCAATACCAGCTGGTTCGGTTTCGCCAGGCCCTGCAATCGGGCCGCAAGGTTGGGCGTCTCGCCGACAACCGCGGCTTCTTCGGACGCGCCGCTGCCGATCAGGTCGCCGACAATCACGACACCGGTTGCGATCCCTACGCGAGAGGCAAGAGAGACGCCATCGGGCCCCGATGTGTTCCTGACACTCGCGATGATTTCCAGGCCTGCACGAACCGCCCTTTCAGCATCATCGTCATTGGCACGCGGCCAGCCGAAATAGCACAGCACGCCATCGCCCATGTAGCGGGCCACAAAACCTTCGTGGCGGGTCACCACGCCGGCAACGGTATTCTGATATCGCGTAATGACATCGCGCACGACTTCGGGGTCGACCTTCGTTGCCATCTCGGTCGAACCGACCAGATCGACAAACATCACCGTCAGTTGACGCCGCTCTGCTTCAGAGATCGTGGAACGGGCCTCTTTCGCTGCGGGACTCGCTGCTGCGGCGATTGCGGGTCCAGGGGCAGGCGAATCAGGACTGCCGTCGAGCTGTTTGATCGCCTCTTGTATCCGACGACGCGGCCCCACCGGCAGCCCGAGTTCCTTTAAGTCCTCGGCGCTCAGTTGCGGCAGATCGGAAAACTCAATCTCGGCTTCAGTGAATGCAGATCCGTACTTTTCCAGTCCAAGCGCGGCTAGCCAGCAGGCAACATCCGACAACTTTGCTCTCCCAGGTCGAAACTGGCCGCAATCTTACGCGCCAAAATAGCCGGACTCGACATAGGGTTAACTGGAACCTTCGTGTCTAAATCCGGCGCGTGGACCACGTCCTGAACCGCACCGAACGTGCGCCGAATGTGTACAAATGGAATGACCGCTAAGGGTCGGTAGCGCAGTCCCGACCGGCGGCTACCGGCCACAACCGGACTGTCGATAGGACACGGCATTTTGCGCTGCTTTGCATTGACCTCACCGGTTCTCGACTCAGGTCAATACCGATCGTCCACAGTGTGCTTTCGGTCGAGCAAGCAGACCTGGAGCAAGCCCGAGCGAGTCCTCCGACGTGTGACAATCGACCTGATGGTCGAACGCCCGCAGAGCCTAGGCGAAGAAATCGCCAACAGCGTGAGCCATGGCGTGGCGCTACTGGCAACCATTGTGGCGGTGCCGTTCTTGATCGCCGCAACGCAGCATCTCGACCTGGCCAACGTCGTCGGTGCTAGCGTGTTTGCGGCGACGATGGTGCTGCTGTATCTGACTTCGACGTTGTACCACGCGTTGCCGACGGGGCGCGCCAAGCGCGTTTTCCAGAAGCTCGATCACGGCGCAATCTACGTATTCATCGCGGGCAGCTACACGCCGTTCACGCTGGGCGCATTGGGTGGTGCCTGGGGTTGGACGCTATTTGGGGTGGTGTGGTCGCTCGCGGTCTTAGGCGTCACGCTGAAGGCGTTCGACCGCCTGTCGCATCCCTGGCTTTCGACGGGGCTCTATCTAATCATGGGCTGGATTGTGCTGATTGCGGTTGTGCCACTCGTCGAACGCGTGCCTCCGCCCGGCGTCGCATTGCTCGTGGCCGGCGGACTCGCATACACAGCGGGTGTCGTGTTCTTCATGCTCGATTCCCGGTTGCGGTACGCGCACGCGGTATGGCACAGCTTCGTCGTAGCCGGTTCCGGCTGTCACTTCTTCGCGGTGCTGAGTTACGCGGCGTGACGCCGCTCCGAGATCGAGCGTCGGCTAAGGGTCGGTAGGAGCCGGTCACCACTGGCGGCTACCGGCCAATTCCGGTCATTCAATCACTTTGTCGGCGCGGATAAGGATCGACGGCGGGAACGTGATGCCGAGCGCTTTGGCAGTCTTCATGTTGATGACGAGATTGAACTTGGTTGGCTGCTCGATCGGCAGATCGCCCGGCTTGGCACCCTTTAGGATCTTGTCCACGTAGTGCGCTGCCCGGCGCCCGAGATCGACAACGTCAATACCGTAGCCCATCAGCCCGCCCATTCCCACCATGACAAGGTAAGGGAACATGGCGGGGAGCCGTGCGCTGCGTGCGAACTCAACGATCTGTTGTCGTTGACCGTACGCCACCGCGCTAAGAGCGACGAACAAGGCATCCGCCCGTGCGCTCTTCACCGCCGCGAAGGTGGCATCGAGGTTCGCAACAACGTGCTCGACCGGGACCAACTCTATGCCCAAGGACGGTGCCACGGACTGAGCGGCTTTTGCGTACGGCGTATCGAGGGCCGCTTTCGGGCCAAGATACGCGACCCGCGAGGCTGAGGGCAGCGCTTCCTTCAGGAGTTGGAGTCGCTTGGCCTCGGTTTCCGCACCGATGTTCACGCTGACCCCCGTGATGTTCCCGCCCGGCCTAGCGAGGCTAGCAACGAGACCCGCTTTGTCCGGATTGTTCATCCCAAATATCACGATGGGTACCGTATTGGTCACCGCCTTTGCTTGCCGATTGAGTCCGCTGTTGCCCGCGCTCACGATCACATCCGCATCGAGCCGCACCATCTCCTTAATAATCTCCGCGTAGCGTTCGGGCTGCCCTTCCGCCGAGCGCCGATCGAGGATCAGATTCCGGCCTTCTTCGTAGCCGAGGGCGCGCAGCTCGTGCACGAATGCCCTCGTAATCGGGTGCGCGGGATCGGGTCCCGCCAGCTCCGCGACCGGGCTGACCGTAAGAACCCAGGCCACGCGATGCATCTTTTCCGCGCGCTGGGCTCGGGCAGTACGCGGTGCGGCGAGCAGCGCGCTCGCGGCCATAAGGAACTGTCTGCGTAGGACTTGGCCCATGGCGCCCTCCCTTCGGCCCGAACCTGTGGTCGACTCTACGCTTTCGGCTGACCAATGGAAGGGAATTCGGCGGCGCCGGCGTGCGACTTATTCAGGTTGCCCGACCGTCCGCTTCTATGGATCACTAGGACCCGGTCGGGAAGGTCAACTCTCGGCCAGTAGTGGACGTAGCCCGCTCCCTGATCGCTGAGGAGTAACATCCGCGAGTAGCACGTCTCGCGGGTGGGCCGACTCAAGTGAGCGCCACGGAACACAGAACCCGATTGGTCGCGATTCTCGCCGCCGATGCAGCGGGCTACTCGCGCCTGATGGCCGCCGACGAGGCCGCAACCGTAGCCGCGCTCGATGCTGCTCGGGCAGTTTTTAGGACGCAGATCGAATCCTCTCATGGCCGTGTGATCGACATGGCCGGGGACTCCGTGCTTTCCGTATTCGAGCTGGCGACGGGCGCAGTGACTGCGGCGCTTGCGATTCAGCAAGAACTCAATAGTGGCCTCAGCGACGTGCCGGCCGATAGACGCATGCACTTTCGGATTGGCGTTCACCTTGGCGAGATCATCGAGAAGGCTGACGGCTCGGTGTATGGCGATGGGGTGAACATCGCCGCGCGCCTCGAAAGCCTCGCCGAGCCCGGCGGGATCACGATATCGGAATCGGTTCGCACTGCGGTGAAAGGCAAGGTCAGCGCCGGCTTCGAGGATCAGGGCGAACAGACGGTGAAGAACATCGCCGATCCGGTGCGGGCCTACCGCGTGAAGCTTGGAGGCGAGACTCACTCGAAGTCGAATTCTCCGGTGGGCGAAATCGCCCGGTCGCTGCGGGACAGACCTTCAATCGCGGTACTGCCGTTCGCCAACATGAGCGGCGATCCGCAGCAGGAATATTTCTGCGACGGGATTACCGAGGACATCATCACCAGCCTCTCTCTGTGGCACTGGTTTCCAGTGATCGCCCGCAGTTCCACGTTCGTCTACAAAGACAAGAAGGTGGACGTCCGTCGCATCGCCGAGGAGTTAGGCGCCCGCTACATTTTGGAGGGCAGCGTACGTCGCGCCGGTGACCGGATTCGGATCAACGCGCAGCTGATCGATGCCGAGACCGGCCACCATGTCTGGGCCGAAATCTATGACCGAGATCTCGCGGACATGTTCGCCGTTCAGGATGACATCACGGAACGTGTCGTGGGCAACCTGGAACCTCAGCTTCTGTTGGCCGAAACGGACCGCGCGCGGCGCAAGCGGCCGAGCGATTTGACCGCCATAGACCACCGGTATCGAGGTATGTGGCATATCCACAAGACCACAAAAACCGACATGGCGGAGGCTCGGAAGCACCTCGAAAGGAGCGTGGAACTGGATCCCGATAACGCTTCGGCGCCCTGGGGTCTGCTTTCCCTGGTTCACCTCATCAGCGCGATCCTTGGGATGACAGACGATCCGTTGGGCGCAATCGCCGCGGCGGCCGAGGCTGCTCAGCGGTCGGTTGCGTTGGACGACCAAGACTTTATGGGCCACGCCGCGCTCGGACTTTGCCTCGTATGGGCGCGGCAATTCGATCGAGCAACAAGTGAATTGGAACGCGGCGTCGAACTCAACCCGAATTCTGCAATGGCGCATATTGCGGCGGCCAACGGACTCGAATTCGCCGGCAGGCCCGCCGATGCAGTGGCGCACAGCCGCGTCGTATTGAAGCTCAGCCCCCGCGATCCGTTTCTGACGTTCGTTTTGGCAAACCTTGGGCTCGCGCATTTTATGTTGCATGAGCTAAACGAAGCGGCCGACTGCCACAAGAAGGCTCTCGACCTCAATCCGGCCAATCTGCGCGCTCTTCACCGCCTGGCCGCCGCCCAAGCGCATCTCGGGCAATTGGACGAGGCTAGCGCAACCTTCCAGGCATCCCTGAAGCTCATGCCCAGCGCCAACGTTGCCTTCATCGACGCGACCTACCCCTTTCGCAAACCTGAAGACAGGGCCTTTTTCCTCGACGGTCTTCGCAAAGCAGGTCTGCCGGAATGATGGCTTAGGGTCGCTATGACCCGGTCGGGACGGTCAACTGACGGCCAGGAGCGGACCTACAGTGAGTAAGCCAACACATCAGGCTGGAACTCCAGAGTGGTCATTCCTGCGGCCAGCGTCTGCACCCGGATCTGCCCGGAAGCGGACTACTGATCGTCAGAGGGTATTTAGTGTTTACGGCTGCTGAGCACGGGTCACTATGGGGTCCTGACTGTCGCTCAATCACTTTGACAACGGTACTACGACGGCAATTACATCTTTGTTTCCCAGTACCTTAGTCTTGTGCCCATAACTGTTGGGCTCGGCATCGCTCACCAACACAATTGAGCCGGGCGGAAACTGTCGGATTTCGCCATCACTCGCTTCGATCTGCAGGGTCCCGTGCAGGATGACTAGATACTGTTTGCGCGGAGCGCGATGTAGACCCATGTCGAGGCTACCGTCGAGGCGGTAAAAGTGGACGGCGTCCGCTTTCTCCGTTGTAGTCTGGCGGCCATTGCTAAACCAATAATTCCACGGCATCTTCTCCGTTGACCAATGAGTCTCCCTATTGGTATCGGTGCTGAGCTTTGAGTACTCGATATGCGTGTCGAAAGCGTCAACCGAGTGAACGCCCTGAGCACGAACCTGCATCGTGACCAGTATCGCAAGTAAGCCAAGCCAGAATCCTATTCGACGCTTCAGGAGTCGCATCTTCCTCTCCGTTTGTTCCCAGTTGACTCGTCGCCGAGCTTGACGAGAACTCTACGCTTTCGGCGTACCGATGGAAGGGGATTACATGCCTCGGGCCTGCGACTTATTCACATTGGGGCGACCGACCGGTTTGGGTCGTCAGGACCCTGTCGGGACGGTCAACTATCGGCCACAAGCGGACATTCGACTAACGCCACGGTTCAGCAGCGGCGTGCTAACGCCGTCTGCTGCAACCGTTTGTTAGCTGATGTGCATCGCAGCTACTTCACCAGCACCGGATCGCCCGGCATCCAGATCCTGTTGAACCAGGGGTCAAGCGGACCATAGAGGCGGAGGATGGTGTTCCATCCCTTGCCCGGGACGGTTTGGATCCAGTTGTTCTCCTGACCTTCGGGAGCCTTCGGTCCGAAGTAGATGTCGTAGGAGCCATCCGCATTCTGCTTCAGGCCCTCCTTGTTGTTGTCAATGCCCGGAAACCGCTGGTCGGTCTGCAGCATGCCGCGGGTCTGATTGTCGTAGGGGGTGAAGGACCAGAAATCCTTCACCGGGACGTCCTTGGGCACGTTGATCTTGTAGGTCTTGCTGCCATCGAGAGCATTGCCGTCCTTGTCGAGGTAGGCGATGGCATACTGCGATCCCTTACCCACAAGCTTCAGAGCCATGGCGGGTGTGATTCCAGTTGCGTAGAAGTGCATGTAGACGCGCGAATCCAGAAGTCGCTCGCCATCCAACAGGAAATCGTAGCGTCCCTGCAGGAAGGGATTGGTCCACATCCGCTTGCCGGGAAAGAGGTAGTGCCGCTGATCTTTCGGACGGGCGGTCAGGGCCCGGGCGGTCACCGACCCGATCGCGGCCGCGTCGGTGAGGATCTTCTTCATCCGTGCGTCGGGCTTGAACTCCTGACCCTTCTTGATGCCGATCGAGGCGAGCAGACCGCGGGTCTCCACGTCAAGCCCTTCAAGAGGCTCAGCTTGAATGGTCGCG
>JAQBFV010000039.1:0-3851 GCA_032123035.1 Betaproteobacteria bacterium
ACGAAGAGCGGCAGTGTCACGGTTGTGGTCGAGCAGAACGGCGGTACGCTCGTCTACCGCGTCGCCGACACCGGGATCGGCATCCCGCCCGACAAGATCGACGCGCTGTTCACCGAATTCAAGCAAACTGACGCCACGATCGCGAGCGAATACGGCGGCACTGGCCTGGGCCTTTCCATCACCAAGCAATTCATCGAGATGCACGGCGGCCGGATCTGGGTGGAAAGCGAACTCGGCACGGGTTCGACATTCATCTTCGAGATTCCGTTGCGCGTAAACGAGGGAGCCGAGGCATGAGTGGCAAGTCAATCCTCTACGTCGAGGACAATGAGATGAACCGCCAGATCGTGCGCGATCTGCTGAAGCGCACCACGTACCAGCTCAGCGAAGCGCATGACGGCGAGGCGGGCGTGGCGAAGGCACTCGAGATTCGGCCCGACCTCGTTCTGATGGATATTCAGCTGCCGAAGATCTCGGGGATGGAGGCAATGCGGCGCCTGCGGGCCGATCCCGCCACCGCGGCCACACCGATCATCGCGATCACCTCCTTCGCGCTATCCGGCGACGACCTCAAGGCGAAGGAGGCGGGCGCGACCGCCTACCTGGCAAAGCCCTACAGCCCGAGGGATCTCCTGGGTCTTATTCGCAAGATTCTTCCTGAGGCGTGAGTGGCTGGTCCAGGGGCGCGGCTCGCCGCGGGACGACGCCGGCCGCTATTTCTTGGTCCCGAAACCCGCGAAGTCGATTTCCACGTCATCCATTTTTACCGAGGCCGTCTCCCTTGCATCGCGCGCGGCCCTGGCAACCGGATTGAACTCGAGATTCGCCGCGATGAACGTCTCCGCGAGCTTGAACGAGAGCTGCGCAACCGCCTTCGGATCTGGTTTCTTGGATTCCAAAGCGGAATAGATGTTTCCGCACAGTCGCGTGTAGATCGTTCGTGCCAGTTCCTGTATCGGATCGTCCGGGGTCTGCACTGCTTCAGGACTTTTCTCACTCATGGAATGCCTCGTCGGATTGCCATTGTCTGCCAACGGCGATGCTACTCCGGTCTCGCGTGTCCCGCGCCTGGGACGGGACCAGGTGCTACCGGCGTCGTCCGTCTGCCGGCTTGATTCACGTCAACACGGCTTTGCACAATCAGCGTAGACAAAAGCTATCTGGGGGACCGCCACGCAGGCGCAACCGCGCGACGGACCCGGAGGGGTGCGTGATGACGTGGAGCGGAGTGCGGATTTCCAGCCCGGGAAAAATTCCCATGAGGGTAGGCCTGCTTGCCGTGCTCGTTCCGTTGGCCTTGGCGACGGCGCCTGCCTGCGGGCAAGAACCGGGGTACCGTGGGGTGGACATCTTCGATGTGGTGTGCGCGGAATGCCATACCAACGGTGAGGAAGGCGCGCCGCGCGTCGGCGACCGCGCCGCCTGGTCTAAGCGCGCCGCACAGGGCTTGGCCGGCCTCACGCGCAGCGCGCTCGAGGGCATTCGCAAGATGCCGCCGCACGGCGGCAACACCAGCCTGAGCCGCCTGGAGATCCAGCGCGCGGTCGTCTACATTGTCAACGCGTCGGGCGGCCACTGGATCGAACCGATCGACCCGAGGCCGGAGGGCGAGGAGCGCAGCGGCGCGCAGATCGTGCAGTCGCACTGCGCCCTGTGCCATGCCCCCGGCTTCGACGGCGCACCGCGCATCGGCGACCGCGCCGCATGGTTGCCGCGCACGACGCTGGGCATCGACCCGCTGGTGCGCAGCGCCATCCGCGGCCACGGCGACATGCCGCCGCGCGGCGGGCAGGCCAACCTGACCGACGACGAAGTGCGCAGCGCGGTGATCTACATGATTAGCTCCCCGAGCGCACGCGCCGCCGCGGACCGCAGGGCGAATCTACGGCGCTAGGCCTCACGCCGGTATCCGAAGTCGTCGCGACCACGCCCGGCCGTTAGCCGCCGAGCGGGACCGGGTGTTATCGGCCCTGAGCGGTCCAGGCGGCGCGTCGCCGATCAGGTTCGATCGCCAAGAAATGGATTCGCCGGACAAACGGATAAGGGGTTACAGTTCGGGGGACATAGGGATAAGGGACCAAGAATGTGACTCCAGGCGGCGCATGAATCGCGCGTCCATCGCGAGCCAGGCGTCGCAGGGACTTTCGACCCGCATGGATGGTGAAAAAATCTACTCGCTGACCGAGGCAGGCGCGAAGGCGCGCGCGACACCCGAGTCGACGCTTGACCAACACTCTCGGCGCATCTTGCAGATCGTCGACGGCGACACGCATGTCGATGTCATCCGTGGCTGGCTGCGCCACTATACGAATACGCAACTCTCTGATTGGCTGGGAATTCTTGAGATCGCCGGCCTGCTCACTGCCCAGCCTTCAAGCGTCGGTCATGACCTGAATTTCACGAGTTCCTTTCCTCCGATCCCGCTATTCGACGCCGCGCTGACCGACACCGACGTGCTGCGGATCAATGCCGGTACGCTGGTTGCAGGCGCTGTGCTCAGGGCGCGTGGCGCCTATCTCGCGGAGGGGCGTCTCAAAAACCGGGCGCCGCTCGCAAAATCGCCCGCCGAGATTACCGTACTCGTGGTCGAGGACGATCCGGATCAGGCCGCGCTTGCAGAACGCCGCCTGGACCTCGCGGGCTACCAGGTCCGCGTCGCCGACAGCCATCGCGCTTTTCTCGCCGCGCTGCGCGACCACGGTGTGCCGAACGCCGTGTTTCTCGACGTTGAACTGCCGGATGGCGATGGCTTCGACATTCTGGTCTACGTGCGCCGCCATCCACTTCTCTCGCTGCTTCCGGTGATCATGCTCACCGTCAAGGGCGAACCCGAGGACATCCGCAAAGGCCTTACCCTAGGCGCAGACGGTTACATTCCTAAACCCTATTCGAAATCTCTTCTGGCAGACGCGCTGCGCCAGGTACTGAAGCACGCGTAGCGAACGGCAGTGCCCACCGTGCATGCCGGCCGCGCTGATCATCGCCTCGGCGTCGCCATCCGGTGCCGCAGTGGGCGTGGCGAGCACGGCGGTCAACGCGCTAGGGCACAAGGCGGCATCAACTTGGTGGATCGACAATGCCAACTGTGAATAGGCGACAAGACGAGCGGATCGCAACCGCGCTGCCGTTGTCGTTCGAGAACGGCACGGGCGTCACAGAAGACGTCGCTGCCACCGGCATATTCTTCTGGACCGATAACACGCTTGGACTCGCTGTCGGTGATCGCATCAATTTCACCATGGAAATTGTTAGGTCCGGGAGACAAATTCGGCCTAAATGCCAGGGTGAAATCGTCCGCGTCGAATCGAGGGGCATCCCAACCGGTGTGGCGGTGAGAATCGTCGAGTCGGCGATAGACGATATTTGGAAGTGATTTCGTACGCGTAGCGCGTAGACGCGAGCGCTTAGCTAGGCGATTCGCCGCAGGCCGCTTCGTCGCGAGCCAGTCCGCATCAACTCACTGGATCAGGCCGGCCTTGCGCAGGCCCTCTTCGAACTGGTCAAGCGGCTCGGGGTTCAGGTAGGGCAACACTCTCCGCGTAAGTTCAACCGTGTACCTTGGATTGATTTCCATCAGTTCGCGCCAGATTTGACGCGCCTCTTCAAAGCGGCCGGTGTGGCCGTAGAGCGAGGCCAGGTAGGCGCGCGTGACGTCCGAGCGAGGCATATGAATCAGCCGACGCTTGAATGACGCTTCGGCCTCGTCGTAACGCTTGAGGGCGAACTGGGCTCGCCCGCGGGCATGGATCCACAAGTGGAATTGCGGATCGAGCCGGAGCGCCCGCTCGAATGACTCGATCGCCTGCTCGTGCTGTCCGGCGAAATGCAGCACATTGCCAAGGCCGCCATGG
>JAQBFV010000040.1:0-8487 GCA_032123035.1 Betaproteobacteria bacterium
CCGGGGCGCTAAAAGAAGCGCTCAAGGAGATCAGGCCGGGTGATGGCGTCGTTTCGCCGTCCAGCAATACGCTCGATATCCCTGTAGCCGTACTCGAAACCCAGCTCGGCTCCCGCCGCGTCCCTGCGATCTACACGTCAGCAATCTGGACGAGGAACGGAGCGCTGGTTTCGTACGGACCGGATTTCCGCGCACAGGGCGTACAGGCGGCCCGGCTCGTCGCCAAGATCCTTCAGGGCGCCCGGCCCAAGGACGTGCCGGTGGAAGGCGCGAAGAATATCAATCTCGCGTTCAACGTGAAGGCCGTGGCGGTGCTCGGCCTGTCGGTTCCACCGAGAATCTTCTTCGGCGCGAACAGCATTTACCGATGACCGTCTCGCCAACTCGCGGAAGCCTGTTCCGCAAGTACCTCGTCGTCTTCCTGCTGCTCGTCGGCGGTGTGCTGACGGTGAGCAGCCTGGTCGAGCTTTACTTCTCCTACGAAGAAATCAAGCGCGAGATTATCGAGCTCGAGCGCGAGCGGGCGATCGCTGCGGCGAATCGGATCGAGCAGTTCATCCTGTCGATTGAAAACCAGGTCCGCGGAACCCTTACCTCCCATACAGGTGACTCGGTGGAGATCTCGACGCGGCGCGGGGCGGGATTGTCTCAGGAGTCGATGGCCTCGGCCGTCATCGAACAGCGAGTCATTCAGTTTGCGCGGCTGCTCCGGAACGTGCCTGCCATTACCGAGGTCCAGCATTTTGATCCCACTGGCAAGGAGCGGCTCACCATTTCCCGGGTCGCCCTCGACCGCATGGATAGCGGACAGGATTATTCGGATGCTCCGGAATTCAAAGGAGCGCGGGCTGGCGGCACATACTACGGCCCCATCTTTTTCCGCAACGAGTCCGAGCCGCACATGAAGCTGGCCGTGGCGCTGGCCGAGCCGCGTGCAGGCGTAACGGTAGTCGAGATGGATCTCACGGCCATCTGGGATGTGGTGTCCCAAATTCAGGTCGGGGGCGCGGGCTATGCGTATGTAGTCGATTCCGACGGGCGCCTCATCGCGCATCCCGATATCAGCATGGTTCTACAGAAGCGGGACCTCTCACAGATGTCCCAGGTCAAGCGCGCGCGATCATTGGCAAGCAGCGCTGAGCCGGCCGAGGCCCGCCTCGCCGTTACGAAGGGACTGCAAGGCCGGGACGTTCTGGCGGTACACGCGGCCCTGGCGCCTCTGGGTTGGATCGTCTTCATCGAGCGGCCTCTGGAAGAAGCCATGGCGCCGCTGCGCTCCAAGTTGGCCCGCAGCGCTATCGTTCTGCTGCTGGGTCTCGGTCTCTCAGTGCTGGCGACGATTCTTATGGCGCGCCGAATGGTGGCCCCGATCCGGCAGTTGCAGGAAGGCGCAGCGCGCGTCGGCAGGGGCGAGCTCGATCACCGGATCGATATCCGCACCGGAGACGAGCTTGAGGCGTTGGCGGGGGAATTCAACCGCACTGCCGCTCAGCTGCATGACTCGCAGCGCAATCTGGAGCAGAAAGTCGAGCAACGAACCGCAGACCTCACGCGCTCGGTCGCCGAACTTCGGGCGCTCGGAGACGTGGTTCAGACTGTCAACTCCTCGCTCGACCTGCAGCAGGTGCTGGTAACCATCGTCACTCATGCCGTTCAGCTCTCCCGCGCGAAGCAGGGCACGATCTACGAGTATGACGAGATAACGGGAGTTTTTGAGCCGAGCGCCAATTTTGGAGCCAGCCAGGCGATGATCGATGCGCTGCGGGAGTCGCGCATCCGCCTCGGCGATACCATCGTGGGACGCTGTGCCGAGAGCCGTGCGCCAGTGCAGCTGCCGGACATGGAGAAGGACACGGGCGCCCGATTGCGCGATTTGCACCTGCGCGAAGGCATACGCTCGGTGCTGTCGGTACCTCTTCTGCGCGAGGACAGCGTCATGGGCGCGCTTGTTGTCCGTCGCGCCGCGGCCGGCGATTTCCCGCAGGCGGTCGTGGATCTTTTGCAGACGTTTGCGGCCCAGTCGGTGCTCGCCATCCAGAATGCCCGCCTGTTCCGGGAGATCCGGGAGAAGAGCGAGGAGCTGGCGGTCGCGAGCCAGCACAAGTCGCAGTTCCTGGCGAACATGTCGCACGAGCTGCGCACGCCGTTGAACGCGATTATTGGCGTCACGGAAATGCTGCAGGAGGACGCGCGCGATCTCAAGCGGGACGACGAGATCGAGCCTCTCGGTCGCGTAATGCGCGCCGGGCGCCACCTGCTGGCGCTGATCAACGACATTCTCGATCTCTCCAAGGTCGAGGCCGGCAAGATGGAGCTTCACCTCGAATCCTTCCCCGTGGCGCCGCTGATCGAGGACGTCGTCAAGACCATCCAGCCCCTGGCGGGAACGAACGGCAACGAGCTCGTGGTGAAATGCCCCGCCGACGTCGGGTCCATGAGTGCTGACCAGACGCGCGTGAGGCAGGCGCTGCTCAACCTTTGCAACAACGCGAACAAGTTCACCGAGCGCGGCAAGGTCACGGTCAGCGTGCGTCGGACGGCCGAAGCTGACAACGAGTGGATCACGATGGCGGTCACGGATACCGGGATCGGCATGACGCCCGAGCAGATGTCCCGCCTGTTCCAGGATTTCGTCCAGGCTGACGCCGCGACGACCCGCAAGTACGGCGGTACCGGACTCGGGCTCGCGATCAGCCGTCGGTTCTGCCAGATAATGGGAGGGGATATCACGGTCGAAAGCGAGGCCGGGCGCGGCTCGACGTTTACTATCCGCCTTCCCGCAGAAGTCGTCGCAGCGCAACCCATTCCGGCCGCCCGAACTGCGCCGGCGACGCAAGCGCCAGCACGATCCACGGCCTCGCCGGATGTGCTGGTCGTAGATGATGACTTCACCGTGCGCGAGATGGCCCAGCGTTTTCTGACGCGGGAGGGCTTTTCCGTTGTCACGGCGAGCGGCGGCCGCGAAGGCCTGCAGCTCGCTCGCGAGCTGCATCCGGCGGCGATCACGCTCGACGTGATGATGCCTGACCTCGACGGGTGGACGGTGCTGGCAGCCCTCAAAGGTGACCCCACGCTGGCGGACATCCCCGTCATCCTCATGACGATCATGGATGAGAAAAATCGTGGCTATTCCCTTGGCGCAGCCGACTACATGGTGAAACCCGTGGACCGCGAGCGGCTTGCCCTGGTGCTGCGCGAAATCGTGAAACCCGGAGGCCGGCGAGTGCTGGTGGTGGACGACGACGACATCATGCGTCGGGGAGTTCTGCAAGCCCTCGAAAAAGAAGGATGGAAGGTGAGCGAGGCCGAGAATGGCCGCGCAGGTCTGGCGCACCTCAGCCAGTCCGTTCCCGATGCCATCGTGCTGGACCTAATGATGCCGGAGATGGACGGTTTTGAATTTCTCGAGGCGCTGCGTCACCATGCCGAATGGCGCGGCATTCCTGTCGTCGTGGTGACGGCGAAGGACCTCACGGAAGAGGACCAGCGTCGCCTCAATGGCGGCGTGGAGCGCATTCTGCAGAAAGATGCCCCGACGCGGGACGAAATGCTGCACGAGGTCAGCGCAACGCTGGCCGGCTGCATCGGGCGCAGCCTCGCCCGCAAGACGGCAGGAGAACGCTCGTGAAGATTCCTTGTGTGATCGCTTGTTTATGGCCGGCCTCCGTGACTCGCGGAAAGCCACTCAAAGAGAGGAGAGGCTGCGATGACTAGAATTCTCTGTGTCGAAGACAATGACGACAACCTGTATATGCTGCACCGGCGCTTGAGCCGCGCAGGCTTCGAGGTCAAGATCGCAACGAACGGTGCGGAGGCCGTCGAATGGGCGAAGACGCTGCTGCCCGATCTCATCGTCATGGATTTGAATCTGCCGAAGCTCAATGGTTGGGAGGCGACGCGCCAATTGAAGGGCCAGCCAGAAACGAAGCATATCCCGGTCATCGTGCTGTCCGCGAACACGGGCGATGAGCCGCGCAAAAGAGCATTCGCCGCTGGCTGTGACGATTACGAATCAAAGCCGACTGATTTTGCGCGGCTGCTGGGGAAAATCCAGACGCTCGTGGAACGCGGCGAAAAGCAGTGACCGGGCGAATCATGGAGGGGACGTAGTGAGGATTCTTTACGTCGAAGACAACGAGGACAACGTCTATGTCGTGAAGAACCGCTTCGCGCGGGTGGGCTACAGCGTTCTGGTCGCCAACGACGGAGAGCAGGGAGTCGCCATGGCGACGGCAGAGCAACCGGACCTGATCCTGATGGACCTGGGCCTTCCGGTGCTCGATGGGTGGGAGGCGACGAAACGGATCAAGGCGCAGCCCGAGACGCGGCACATTCCCATCATCGCGCTCACCGCGCACGCCATGGCTGGAGACCGCGAGAAGGCGCTCGCGGCGGGATGCGATGATTTCGACACGAAGCCAGTGGAGATGCCGCGGCTTCTGGAAAAGGTCCGGGCGCTCCTGCCGAAGGGAGAGGCGCTGTGAGCGCCGCCGAAAGCGCGCTGCTGATCGTTGATGACAACGAGGACAACCGCTACACGCTGACCCGGCGCCTGCAGCGCGAGGGTTACTCGAACTTCACGGCCGCGGAAGATGGCCAGCAGGCGCTCGAGTTGCTGGGTAAGCAACGCTTCGACCTTGTTTTGCTCGACGTCATGATGCCGGGCCTCAACGGCTACGAGGTTCTCGAGCGCATGCGAGGCGACAGCCGGTTGCGCCACATTCCCGTCATCATGATCTCCGCGCTCGACGAGATCGACAGTGTGATCCGTTGCATCGAACTGGGCGCGGAGGACTATCTTTCCAAGCCCTTCAATCCGACGCTGCTGCGCGCGCGGGTGGGCGCGACGCTGGAAAAGAAGCGGCTGCGCGATGAGCTCGTGCAGGCACTCGACCAGATCGAGGGCGAGCTCCAGGCCGCGCGCCAGATCCAGTTGAGCATGGTGCCGACGGAGTTCCTCGTTCCGACGCCGGACCGCCCCGTGGAGGTCTACGCCACGCTCGAGCCGGCTCGCAGAGTCGGCGGCGATCTCTACGACTTCTTCTGGGATGAAGACGGGAGGATGTATTTCGTCGTGGCGGACGTGTCCGACAAGGGCGCGCCGGCCGCACTCTTCATGGCGCGGACGAAGACGATGATCAGGCTGGTTGCCACGCTCTATCGGCTGCCCGACGGGGCGCTGATGGAGCCTCATCGGATCATCGAAAAAGTGAACCAGGGGCTGAGCCTCGAGAACGAGCAAGGCATGTTTGTGACGGTCTTTCTCGGCATTCTGGACCCGGCGCCCGCGACGCTGTCGTACTGCAACGCCGGGCACAATCTGCCCTATCTCCTGAGGACCGCGGGTGGTGTGTCAGCCCTGGATGGTGCCCGTGGCAAACCGCTGGGCATCCGCCCGACGTTCACCTACCAGACCGCATCTCTGAAGCTGGAGCCTGGCGACGGCCTATTCGTGTATACCGATGGCATTACCGAGGCCCTGAACACGGCCGACGAGTTGTTTTCCGACGAACGGCTTGAGGAGGTTCTGCGCTCGCTTACCGCGGCATCTGCGAGTGAAATGGTCGTTGGGGTCATGGAGCGCGTCCGGACATTCGTGGCTGGGGCCGTTCAGGCCGACGATATCGCCGCGATGGGGCTCCGTTTTGTAAAATGAACCAGACCGAGACGACGATTCGCAACCGTCGCGAGGAGTTGCCACGCGTTGTCGATGCGTTTGATCGCTTTGCGGCCGAGCACCAACTTTCCGCGGATGTCGTGGGGGATGTCCAGGTCGCTTTGGATGAAATCCTGACGAACATCCTCGACTATGCGTACACTGACGATGCGGACCACAAGATTCGCGTTCTCCTGCGGGTGATGGATAATGTGCTCGAGGCGACGATCGAGGACGATGGGGTGCCGTTCAATTCGCTGGAGAGCGGGGTGCCCAACACCCGAGCGCCGCTGCGGGAGCGCAAGATCGGGGGTGTCGGCTTGCATTTCGTGAAGAACCTGATGAGCGAAGTGCGCTACGATCGCGTCGGCGATCGCAATCGCCTCGTGCTCAAAAAGAAACTGACTACGTAAGCTAGGGGAGTGATACCGGTGGATCTGAAAGAGGAGCAAATTGGGGGCGTCACCGTCCTGCAGGTGACGGGACGGCTGGATAGCACGACCTCGCCGGCGCTGGGGGAGCGACTGACCGCCATTCTGGGTGCCGACAAGACCCCCATTTTGGTGGACTTCAGCCAGCTCGAGTACATCAGCAGCGCGGGGTTCAGGGCTCTCCTGCAGGCGGCAAAGCGCGCCGACCAGAACACGGCCAAGCTGGTGCTCTGCGGCGTCTCGGGCAAGGTAAGGCAGCTCTTCGACTTGGGCGGCTTTCTCGATCTGTTCACCATCGTGGGGTCGCGGGAAGAGGGTATTGCTGCTGCTCGGTAGGTCTTCGAGTTCGTATGCCAACATCCGTGTGAGGAAACCGCTCAACATCGTCTACGGGGTCGACGAGAACCCGCCACTTGGCGTGACGGTGGTGAGCGCGTTACAGCACGTCGGTCTTATCTCCATCTTTCTGCTCTTTCCCCTGCTCGTATGCCGCGAAGCGCAACTTTCCCCGGATAAGATTCTCGACGTTCTGAGCCTGTCCATGCTGGCGATGGGCGCTGGGGCGATTCTTCCGTCCCTCGGGCGCGGGCCCGTTGGGTCCGGTTATTTGTGCCCGTCAATCTTTACCGTGGCCTATCTGGGGCCGTCGCTACTGGCCCTGAAGACGGGCGGCTTATCGTTGGTCTTCGGTATGACCGTGTTCGCGGGATGCGTCGAGGCCGTACTTTCGCGGCTGCTGCGGCGCTTGCGCTTCCTTTTTCCATCGGAGATCGCAGGTCTGGTGGTTGTACTGTTGGGAGTCACGATCGGTGCCATCGGAATCCGTTACGTCCTCGGCGCGGATAATCCGCAACCGGCAAGCGCGCGGGAACTGGCTGTTGCGGCAATCAGCCTGGGAACGATGATCGCGATGAACGTTTGGGCCGGCGGGTTTTTCCGTATGTTCTGCGCCCTGTTGGGCATGATCGCCGGGTATGCGGCGGCGGGGCTTCTCGGAGTCCTGACAGAGGCCGACATGCAAAGTGTCATGGACGCCCCGCTGGTCTCTGTCCCGTCTCTGGGCCATCTTGGGTGGTCCTTTGATATCGCGCTGGTCGGGGCGTTTGCCGTAGGGGCGCTGGCAGCATGCCTCAAGACCATCGGCAACGTCACGACGTGCCAGAAGATGAATGACGCCGAGTGGATCCGTCCGGACATCCGCTCGATTAGCAAAGGCGTGCTCGCGGATGGCCTCGGCACCGTGATGGCCGGGCTCGTGGGTACGGTAGGGGTCAATTCCTCGCCGAGCGCCGTTGGCTTGGCCGGAGCGACCGGCGTGACCAGCCGTCGGGTGGCCTATGCGATCGGTGCGATCTTCTTGGCGCTTGCATTCCTCCCGAAAGTGGCGAGCGTCCTTTCGATCATCCCGCGCGCAGTGTTGGGGGCTGCGCTGCTGTTCTCGGCGTGCTTCGTATTCATCAATGGAGTCCAGATCATTAGCTCGCGCCTGCTCGACGGGCGCCGAACGTTCGTGATTGGCCTGGCTTTTCTCTCGGGAATCGCTGTGGACCTGCTTCCCGGCTACTTCGCGAAAGTGCCTGCCCAATTCCAGCCGCTCGTCAGCAGCTCGCTGGTCGTTGGAATGCTGACGGCCGTGCTGCTCAACCTAGTGTTCCGACTCGGTGTCCGTCAGAAAGAGCGAATACATGTTGACCCGCACGAGATCAACCCGGTCGAGGTCGAGGCTTTCATGGAGGCCTTGGGCGCGGCGTGGGGCGCGCGGCGCGACGTGATCGATCGCGCGACGTTCAACCTGACGCAATCCATAGAGACCATCGTGGACGGCTGCGCGCCCGAGGGGTCGCTTGAAATCGAGGCGAGCTTCGACGAGTTCAATCTCGACCTGCGGGTGTCATACGCAGGAGCGCCGTTGGAGCTTCCCGAAAAACGCCCCACGAACGAGGAGATCATGGAGTCCGAGCAAGGACAGCGACAGCTGGCGGGGTTCATGCTGCGGCGTTACGCGGACCGCGTCGCGGCGACTCACCGAAGCGGCCGTTCCACGATCCTGTTTCATTTTGATCATTAAACGAACCGCGTGAAGCGCCCGCCGAACTTCGCGTATTGGTTGGACGATACGCCGCCGCTTGGGGTGACGCTGCTGAGCGGCCTGCAGCACATCGGTCTCGTCTGCAGCTTTCTTCCCATACCTCTCGCCATCGCGCGCGAGGCGGGTCTCGCCGACGCCAGGATCGTCGACGTGATCAGCGTGTCCATGCTCGCTCTGGGGATCACTGCGATCCTCCAGGTGCTGACGCGCGGCCCGGTCGGCTCGGGGCTCCTCGCCCCATCGTGCTTCAGCGGCGCTTACCTGGGTCCGTCGTTGCTCGCGGTCAAGGCCGGCGGGCTGCCGCTCGTCCT
>JAQBFV010000041.1:0-3052 GCA_032123035.1 Betaproteobacteria bacterium
CCCAGGGACCAACCAGCACGCCGGCGAACAGATAACCGAGAACCGCGCCGAAGCCGAGCTTGCGCGAAAGCACAACCGCGACCATCGCGGCTGCAAGATAGATCGTCGCGTCGTGAAGTATCATTGGACCGGCTCCGGCAGAATTGTTATGCGCGAACATGATACATGGGTAGATCGGCTTTGGTTCTTTCTTGATTTCTGTAGGAGCAAAAGCAAGGACAATGTCGCTGAACAACATGACAACCCTGACCGTTCGCCAGGCACGCCGCCTCGCCCTTGCCCGCGCTGGCTTGCTGAAACCCGCGCTTACCGGTCTCCCCGGCCGCGCGGCGGGCAAGGGCAAGCGTGCCCGGGACGGTTGCCACAGCATTGTCGAGCGCTTCGGTTATCTGCAGCTTGATTCCGTCTCCGTGGCCGGTGCGCGCACCCATGCCATCGTTCTGGCGTCACGCCTGGAATGCCTCGACGCCAGCCTCGGCGAGGAGCTTTTAACACCCGGCGAGCCGCTGTTCGAATACTGGGGACACGAGGCCTGTTGGATGCAGATGGCGTTGTACCCCTGCTTTGCCTTCCGGCGCCGCGCGTTCCGGGTTCATCCCTGGTGGGGCGATCTGCTGGGTCAGCACCCGCGGATAGTCGACACCATCATGCGGCGGGTGGAGCAGGAGGGCGCGTTTCGCTCCGTGGATCTGGAAGGCAGCAGCGGCCAGGGATGGTGGGACATCAAGCTCTCGAAGCGCATCGCCGAAGCCCTGTGGTCCTCGGGCGAGCTGGCTGTCGCGAGCCGGCGCCACTTCCACAGAAGTTTCGATCTGCCCGAGCGGGTGATTCCCGAGCCCTTCCGCCGTCAGACCGTGAGTGACGAGGAGTCCTTCGATACCCTCTTGCTGAAGGCATTGGAAGGCCACGGTTGGGCGAACACGGGAACATTGGCGGCCACCTGGCGCCTGGTGAACTGCCGCGCGCTCGTCGAGCAATCCCTGCAGCGGCTCGTGGACGCAGGCCGGATCGTGCCCTGCAATCTGCGCGCAAAGCGCCGCGAGCTGGCGGGTTGGATACGCCCGCAAGATCTGCCCCTCGCCGCGGAACTCGATAGTGCCAGACCGCGCCGCGATCGGGGTGTTCTGCTATCCCCCTTCGACCCCGTGTTATGGGACAGAGAGCGCGTGCGGCTGTTGTTTCAATTCGACCAGGTGCTGGAGATCTACAAGCCCGCCGCGGCTCGCCGTTACGGATACTATTGTCTGCCGGTACTGGCGGGGGACCGACTGGTTGCGCGGGTGGATCTCAAGGCTCAGCGCAAAACCGGACACTTGCGCGTGCTCGCCTGTCATTACGAAAGCACCGCCGCCAGGTGCGCGCCCGCGCCGCGGGATCGGCACGCCGTCGAATGCGCTTTGTCGCGTTTTGCCCAATCGGTGGGCTTGGAAGTCGACCCGAAGGCGGCGTGTGGTGGGACTTGAGCGCTACTCTTTGTCGTCGAGCAATAAGCGCTGGTCGAGGAAGCGGCCGAGCCAACGGTCGGTTTCCACCGCGTAGCGCTCGTAGCCTTGCAGGTGCGCTTCCAGGGGTTGCGCGCCGGGCAGCGCGAGCTTCGGTGAGCCGCCATCCGAATGACACCAGCGATCGACCATTTCCCGGGTCATCTCCGGGTGAAACTCGATGGCGTAGGTGCTGCCGTTGTAACGGAAGGCCTGACCGGGGAAATTTTCGTTCTTGGCGAGATGCACCGCGTCATCGGGGATCTCGAAGGTTTCCGTGTGCCACTGGTAGAAGACCGTGGGACATTCCAGAAAACCGCAGCCGGAGTCCGTGGGCGCCACCTCGTAGTAGCCAATCTCCACCAGTCCGTCGCAGTGCTTTCCCACGCGGGCGCCCAGGACCCGTGCGATTTGCTGACCGCCGAGACAAATCCCCAACAGCGGGGGGCCGCTCGGCAGCGCGTACTTTTCCAGCCAGTCGAGCTCCGCGCGAATGCCGGGCAGATGGTCGTCGTTGGCGCTCATGGGTCCGCCGAACACGATGCAGGCCGAGTAATCCGCAAGATTTGAGGGCAACGGGTCGCCCATGTTCGGGCAGCGGCGATCGAGTTCATAGCCGCGTGCGGTCAGGAAATCGCCCACCCGGCCCGGAGTGGATTTCTCCTGGTGGACGACGATCAGTACTTTCCGGCCCATGGGGAATTCCCGTGAAGATAGATGCCACTTTAGCCAATGCTTGTGGTTGTGGAAAGCCGCACTCATGAAGAGTGAGCAATGTCGCACATTTCCGAGGCTCCGCATGCTAGAAGTTGCGTCGGCGGAGACTTAGAATCCTCTGGCGTCGAAATCGACGACGCGTCCAGAAACGGGGAAGTCGGTTAGGGAAGTGATTGATTCCTACGACGTGATCATTGTCGGCGGTGGTGTAACAGGTTGTGCCACCGCCTACTTCCTGGCGGCTGCGGGATTCGACGGCTCGGTGCTGGTCGTCGAGCGGGATCCCACCTATGCCAATGCGCCCTCGGCGCGTGCCGCGGGCGGCATCCGCCAACAATTTTCCACCCCCGAAAACATCAGTATCGGTTTGTTCGGCGCCGAGTTCGTGAAGAACGTGGATCGCTACCTGTCCATCGACGGGGAGGTGCCGCAACTCGGTTTCAAAGAGCGCGGCTACCTGATACTGGCCTCTCCCGACGCACTTCCATTGATGCAGGCCAATAACGCGCTGCAGCGCGAGCTTGGCGCCGACATCGCCTACCAGTCCAACGCGGACTTGAGCGCGCGTTTCCCGTGGCTCGCCACCGAGGGCCTCGCGGGCGGATTTCTGGGGCTTGCGAACGAAGGCTGGCTCGACCCCTATTCCTTGCTGCAGGCGTTTCGACGTAAGGCTATTTCCCTGGGCATCACGATCATCAGCGATGAAGTCGTGCAGCTTCGATGCCGGGGGAACCGGGTCAGCGAGGTCGTGCTGCGAAGCGGTGGCTCGTTGACGCCCGGTGTTGTTCTGAACGCAGCGGGCGCGCGCGACGCTGCCGGTCTTGCGGCCCAGGTCGGCATCGATTTACCCGTAG
>JAQBFV010000042.1:0-7459 GCA_032123035.1 Betaproteobacteria bacterium
CGGGCCCGGGCCGGGGCATCGGCACGTCAACGAGCGCGAGCGGCGTGCGTGGCGCCGCGAGCTGCATCGCTTTCATTCGTGGTTACCTAGAACCGCAAAGACAAGTTAGCCGCAGATAAACGCGGATAAACGCAGATCAAACAGCAACAAATTCTTCATTTTCAAAATACCAGAAAAAACCAAACCAGACCCTTCCGGTCTCTGCCCTTTACGTTTCCCGCGCAGCCGTTGCGTGCCTTGCAACAAAAGTCTTGGTTTCGATTGTATCTGTGTTTATCCGCGTTTATCTGCGGCTCAATTTGGTTTGCGTTCCGGGCGGGCGTGGCGCTGAAGAAAACGCACGATCTCGGACGTATCGAGCACGGGTGTTGTCCTCAGCTCGTCGACTCCGACCACCGTGTTCGCCCAAGCCATGTGCCGCTGCATGCGCTCGACCACCAACGGCCATTCGCGTGCAGTGTGGCGCTGCGGATCGGGCAGCCCATGGCATTGCGTGCAGGCGATGCTGAACATCTGGCCCGCTTCCGATTTCAGCGCGGGGTGCATCGGGTCCATTTCCCGCTGTCCGTGCTTTCGCAGATAGGCGGTGAGCACCCGGACTTCGTCGTCATCGGGCGCTTGCACGCGATCCATCATTTCCTTCATGACCGCGCCGAGGTTGCCTTTGCCTCGCATGCGCCAGACCATGCGCACCACGATGAGAGTCCATTTATCCGCGGCGTGCATCTGCGGGTTGGGCAGGTAGTGGCACTGCACACAGTAGCGGGCCGTAACCCCCGCGCCCTCCGAATGCGGTTCAGGCAGCTGGCTCGGCCCGATCGAAGGCGGCAGGATGCGCTCGAGCAGCTTCCCGTGGGGGCTCTGCGACCAGAGGTATTTCGCGCGCGCGATCTCTGCCGTATCCGGAGCGGCGACGCTTTGGGTGCTGACGGTGGTCAAGAGGCCGAGCGCAAGCGCGCCCATCAGAGCGCCCGGATAGCGGCTATTTAATATGCGATCGATGTTACGTCTCACCAATTAGCAATCACCCATCACCAGGCACGAGTCGCCCGACCTCAAAGCGTATGCCGGCGATCACCTTGGGCGAAGCCGACGAGCGGTTCCGAGAGGCCCTTTCCCAGGGCAACCACTTTGAAAAGTTCGCCCATCTCCGCCGGGCTCAACAGCTTCTGTGCCTCGGAGGCGAGCGGTGCATAGGCCGCCACGTCCTCCGCGGGGGTTTCCGCGAGCAGGTCAGTGATGCCGCAGTTGATTAGAAATTGCGCCTGGTTGGAGTAGCCGAGCAGCTCCAGCCCCGCCTCGCTCCCGACGCGCGCGATCGCCGAGAAATCGACGTGCGTGGTGATGTCCTGCAGCCCCGGCAAAAAGAAGGGATCGCCGTGCGCGCGGTGCCGGTAGTGGCACATGAGCGTGCCGCCGGCGCGTTGCGGGTGGTAGTACTCGTGGCGTGGGAAGCCGTAGTCAATGAACAGCACCACGCCGCGGGCGAGCGTGGCGGCGAGCGACCGCGTGAAAGCGCGCGCGACATTCTGAATCTCGGTGCGGTAACGGGTTTCCGGAAAACAGCTGCCGTCGGCCTGCGCTGCTTCGGGGGTTGCGCGCGCAGCCCAGGCGAAAGTCCCATCCTGCAACGCCACGCCCATTTCGACGACGCCGCTTTCCCCGCGCTCAAATAGGTGCACAGGCATCGCATCGAGCACCTCATTGCCGATCACCGTGCCGGTGAAGGCGGGCGGCAGCTGGTTGAGCCACGCGACGCGCTCGAGCAAATGCGGAGCGCGCGCGGCCAGCGTGTCGCGGCTGCGATCGCGCAGGTCCGGGCTCAGCTCGAGAATCAGGTAGCGCTCGGGCACGCATGAAGCTTGCTCAAGCTCCAGCAGGAGATCTGCGGCGAGCGCGCCGCTGCCGGCGCCGATCTCGAGGATTTCACGCAGTCCAAATCCCGCGAGCTGTTTCAGCTGCCGTGCCAGAGTGCGACCGTACAACCGGGAGATTTCCGGCGCTGTCACGAAGTCGCCGTCACGCCCGAGCCGGCGGGCGCCCGCCATGTAGTAGCCCAGCCCTGGCGCGTAGAGCGCCAGCTCCATGTAGCGGGCAAAGCTGATCCAGCCGCCGGCGCGCTCGATCTCCTGAGCGATGAGCTGACGCAAGCTCTCGCTCACTGCAAGCGCCTCGGGTGGCGGCGCGGGTAGACCCGAGTGATCGGCGGGAATAGCCAAGCGGGGACCGTGTTAGTTGGAATAGAATTCTACACGCTCATCACGACGGCATAGGTGGTTGCATGGCCGGGGCTTTGGACGGGAAAGTAGTGCTGGTCACGGGCGGCGCAAAACGCGTTGGCGCCGCGATTTGCCGGCGCATGCACGCGGCAGGCGCGAGCCTGCTCATACACTATCGCGCCTCGGCGCTCGAGGCGAATGCACTGCAGGTCGAGTTCAACGCTCGGCGTGGCGGCTCGGCGGCGCTGGGCCAGGCCGAGCTGCTCAAGCTGTCCGCCGTGGCGAAGCTCGTCGAGGCCACGCTGGAGCAGTTCGGCCGGCTCGATGCGGTGATCAACAACGCGTCGAGCTTTTATGCAACGCCCGTCGGCGAAATCTCGGAGCGGGCGTGGGACGATATCGTCGGCACCAATCTCAAGGCGCCGCTGTTTCTCGCGCAGGCGGCCGCACCTGAACTGCGGAAGGCCCACGGGTGCATCGTCAATATCATCGATATTCATGCCGAGTTCCCGATGAGGAATTATTCGGTCTACACCGCCGCCAAGGGCGGCTTGCTCGCCCTTACACGCGCGCTCGCCCGGGACCTCGGGCCCGAGGTGCGCGTGAACGGTGTCGCGCCCGGCACCATCCTGTGGCCGGAGGATGAGAGCTGGAGCGATGAGGTGGCACGCCAAAGAATCATCAGCCGCACGGCGCTGAAGCGCATCGGCGAGCCCGACGATGTGGCGCAGGCGGTAGAATTCCTGGTCGCCAGCGCACCCTATGTGACGGGGCAGGTGCTGGCGGTCGATGGCGGCAGGAGCGTCAGCCTCTAAAAGCGATGAATCGTGAATGGTGAATCGTGATTCGAAACGCGTCGTTTCGAGTCGCCGTCGGTTTTTCCGTTTCACGATTGACGTTTCACATTTCACGAATAACCGGATGGACGATATGGATCAAACGGCAGTACGCATACAACCTCGCAGTACGAAAGAGCGGAAGGAATCCTACGAGTCGAACAAGCTCGTGAAGCGCTTGCGCCGGCTTGCGGGGCAGGCGATCACGGATTTCGGGATGATCGAGGACGGCGACAAGGTGATGGTCTGTCTTTCAGGCGGCAAGGACAGCTACGCGCTGCTCGATATTCTGCTCTACTGCCGCCAGCACGCGCCCGTCGGCTTTGATCTGGTCGCGATGAATCTTGACCAGAAACATCCGGGGTTCCCCGCACAGGTGCTGCCTGATTACCTCACCGGTCTTGGCGTGCCGTTTCGCATCGAGGAGCAGAATACCTACAGCGTGGTCAAGCGGCTGATACCCGAGGGTAAGACAATGTGCTCGCTGTGCTCCCGCTTGCGGCGCGGTGTGCTCTATCGCGTAGCCGGCGAGCTGGGCGCAAACAAGATCGCGCTGGGCCACCATCGCGACGACATCCTCGAGACGTTCCTGCTCAACCTGTTCTACGGAGGACAGCTGAAGGCGATGTCGCCGAAGCTGCGCTCGGATGATGGACGCCACGTGGTCATCCGGCCGCTCGCCTATTGCGAGGAGGCTGATCTCGCCGCGTATGCGCAGCTGAGACAGTTTCCGATTATTCCCTGCAACCTCTGCGGTTCGCAGGACAACCTCAAGCGGGCGGAAATGAAGGCGTTGCTGCGGGAGTGGGAAAAGCGGCATCGCGGGCGGGTCGAGACCATGTTGAACAGCCTGCGCCACGTGCGACCGTCGCATCTGCTCGATCGCGAGGTGTTTGACTTCGATCGGCTGCCGCCGAGCCGGGGCGGCCACAACGTAAACGCACAACCCATTGAAATAGAAGAAGACATTATTTAGGGTCTGGGCGTCCCTAGTGGGTGGCGGCTTCCTTTCTGGAACCGTCGTGGGCATTTTGTCAAAATAATTATGTCATGGTAATCTCTCGCCTACCATGAATTGCGCGGAACGCCTCGTCAGCCTGTTTGGAAGCCAAGCCGAAGTGGCCCGGCGGCTCCTGGTCGACCGCGCCGTGGTGAACAACTGGGTAAAGTCGGGCTACGTGCCGGCACGCTGGGCGGTGGAAGTAGAGGCGCTCACGGCTGGCCAGATTACCGCTCTCGAGCTGCTCAACGAGGCGACCGCCAGAAAACCCATTCGCCTCAAATCGCGGCCGGACGGCGAGAGCCTGTTCGGCTCGCCATTCACAGGGAACGACGCCATGAACGATTACGCGCCCCCGAAACGCCTGAGTTCCTTTCACCCGCCGCAAAGAACGCTCATGGGCCCTGGCCCGACCGAAATCCACCCGCGTGTGCTGACAACGATGAGCCAGCCGGCGATCGGCTACCTCGATCCCGTCTTCGTCGAGATGATGGAGGAGTTGAAGGCGCTGCTGCGCTACGCCTACCAGACGAAGAACGCGCTTACCTTCCCGATCTCGGGCCCCGGCTCGGTGGGAATGGAATACTGTTTCGTGAACCTTGTTGCCCCTGGCGACAAGGTGATCGTGTGCCGCAACGGTGTGTTTGGCGGGCGCATGATCGAGAATGTCGAGCGCTGCGGCGGCACGCCGGTCGTCGTCGAGGACAAGTGGGGCGAGCCGGTCGATCCCGGCAAGTTGGAAGATGCTCTCAAGAAGAACCGCGACGCGCGCGTGGTCGCTTTCGTGCACGCCGAAACCTCGACCGGCGTGCAATCCGACGCGAAAACGCTGGTCGGGATCGCGCACCAGTATGACGCGATCACCATTGTCGATGCCGTGACCTCGCTCGGGGGCGTTCCCGTCCTCGTCGATGAATGGGGAGTGGACGCGATCTACTCGGCGAGCCAGAAGTGTCTCTCCTGTACGCCGGGCCTCTCGCCCGTGTCCTTCTCCGACCGCGTGGTCGACCGTGTGAAAGCGCGCAAGGACAAGATCCACTCGTGGTTCATGGACATGAACCTGCTGCTGGGCTATTGGGGCGCTACCAACCGTACCTATCACCATACGGCGCCGACGAATTCGCTGTTTGGGTTGCACGAGGCGCTGCTGCTCATCAACGAGGAAGGGCTCGAAAACAGCTGGGCGCGGCACCAGCGGCACCACACCGCGCTCAAGGCCGGCCTGGAGGCGATGGGACTCAAGTTCCTGGTCAAACCCGAACACCAGCTGCCGCAAATGAACGCGGCCATGTGCGCCGAAGGCGTGGACGAGGCCTTGGTGCGGCGCACGCTGCTCACGGAATTCAACCTCGAGATCGGGGCCGGACTCGGGCCGCTCGCTGGCAAGATTTGGCGCTTTGGCCTGATGGGCTATTCCTGCCGTCCCGACAACGTGATGCTGTGCTTGTCCGCGCTCGGATCAGTGCTTGAAGATCTTGGCATGCCCGTGCATGTGGGCGATGCAGAAGCCGCGGCGCACGCCGCCTACGCGTCGATGCACGCCCGGGCCGCACAGGCCAAAGCCAAGGGCAAAGGCGCCGCCGCGAAGGCCGCAGCTTGACGCGGTAAGCCGGCATCCGAAGGCCCGAAACGGGCCGAAATTGGGTCTGAAGTTAGCGGTCACTTCGCCTGATTTCCCCTATGAAAATTGACCGCGCAGTCAGAAACGACTACTTCCAGGCACCGGTCACCGGTCACGCTTTTTGGCTAGAGCCCGAGGCGCTGCCAGATCGTCGTGGTCAATCCGGCCTGATTGAGCGTGTAGAAATGCAGCCCGGGTGCGCCCGCGCGCAGCAGGTCGTCGCACAAGCGAGTGACCACGTCCAGTCCTAGCGCGCGAATCGATGCCCGGTCGTCGTGGAAGCTCTCGAGCCGAAACCGCAGCCAGCGCGGAATTTCGGCGCCACAGGCGTCCGAGAACCGCGCGAGCTGGGCAAAGTTTCCGATTGGCATGATGCCGGGCACGATGGGAATCGCGATGCCCGCTGCCTCGCATTCGTCGATGAAGCGGAAGTAGGCGTCGGCGTTGTAGAAATATTGCGTGATCGCCGAGTTGGCTCCGGCGTCCACCTTGCGTTTGAAGTTGCGGATCTCGTCGGCAGCCGAGCGTGTTTGCGGATGGAACTCGGGATAGCACGCGACCTCGATGTCGAACCAGTTGCCGGTGCTCTCGCGGATGAACGTAACCAGCTCGTTTGCATAGCGCAGCTCGCCTGCTGCAGCCAGACCCGACGGTAGATCGCCGCGTAGCGCTACCACATGCCGGATGCCTTGGGCCTGATACTTCTCCATCTGTGCCTTGATGTCGGCGCGCGATGAGGCGACACAGGAAATGTGTGGCGCCGCCGCGTAGCCGGCCGCGCGGATCTCGAGGACGGTCTCGAGCGTGCCTTCACGGGTCGAGCCCCCCGCTCCGAAGGTCACCGAGAAGAACTTCGGGCCGAGCTGGCCCAGTTGCTTCCAAGTGTCGCGCAGCCTCGCCTTGCCCTCCGCCGTCTTGGGCGGAAAGAACTCGAAGCTGAACGTGCGCGGAAATTTTCGTTGCGACTCCACGAAAACGAAGGATGAAGGATGAGGGATGAAGGATGAACCCAGCGAACGTTTGCCGTGGATGTTTCCTTCCGCCTTCCGCCTTCCTCCTTCCTCCTTAGTAACGATAGTGGTCGGGCTTGTAGGGCCCGTCGACGTCGACGCCGATATAGCGGCACTGCTCCTCCGCGAGGACCGTCAGATCCACGCCGAGTTTCTTCAGATGCAGCCGCGCCACCCGCTCGTCGAGCTGCTTGGGCAGGACGTAGACCTTCTTGCTGTACTTCGAAGCGTGCGCAAAGAGCTCGATCTGCGCGAGCACCTGGTTCGTAAAGGAAGTGGACATCACGAAGCTGGGGTGGCCGGTGCCGCAGCCCAGGTTCACGAGCCGGCCCTCGGCGAGCACGATGAGACGCTTGCCATCGGGGAAGATGACATGGTCCACCTGCGGCTTGATGTTGTCCCATTGGTACTGTTTCAAGCCGGCGATGTCGATCTCGGAGTCGAAGTGGCCGATGTTGGCCACGATCGCATTGTGCTTCATGCGCGTCATGTGCTCGTGCGAGATGACCCGCAGATTGCCGGTCGCCGTGACGAAGATATCGGCCTTGTCGGCGGCGTACTCCATCGTCACGACGCGATAGCCTTCCATTGCGGCCTGAAGCGCGCAGATCGGGTCAATCTCAGTCACCCAGACGACCGCGCCCAGCCCGCGCAAGGACTGCGCGCAGCCCTTGCCGACGTCCCCGTAACCGGCCACAAGCGTGATCTTGCCGGCGATCATGACGTCGGTTGCGCGCTTGATGCCATCGACGAGCGATTCGCGGCAGCCATAC
>JAQBFV010000043.1:0-15195 GCA_032123035.1 Betaproteobacteria bacterium
TACGCAGACGTAGGTTTGTGGATTCCCGGATGTTCCCGGGAAGCTGAAGCATCACCGGCCGCGCCCGAAGGGGCGCGGCTGTTTTTTCGCCCGTCTCCGCCGCGGCTTTGACAGGCAGAAACATAAATCGTGAATCGTGAAACGTGAAACGTGAAACGTGAAACGTGAAACGTGAAACGTAAATCGTGCTTTGTTTCTCTCCGTATCTCCGCGGTTCATTAAGTTCCGTGAACGGTAAGCGGTAAGCGGTAAACGGTGAACGGTGATCCGACGTGCGCCTTCTATTCTAAGTTTCTCTCGGCGCCTTGGCGGTTCAATGATTGGTATTTTCAGCGTCTTGGCGGTTAAGATCCGTGTTTTATCCGTGCGGAATTTTGCAGGAGGAGAGCATCAATGCTGACAATCGGAATATTGCTGGGCGACGACATCGGTCTCGAGGTCGTGCCCGAGGCCGTCAAGGTGATGAAGGCGGCAGCGGCGAAGACAGGGTTGGAGATCAAGTGGCAAGAACTGGCGATCGGCAAGGGCGGTCACGAGCAGCACGGCCATACGATGCCGCAGGCCACCGTCGCGGCACTGGAAAACACCGACGGCTGGTTGTGCGGGCCGATTGGCCACAATGCGTATCCCCGCAACGATCCGACATGGATCATGCCGCCGCTGCGCAAACGCTTCGAGCTGTTCGCGAGCGTGAAGCCGGTCAGGTCGTATTCCAACATCCCGTCCCTGCACAAGAATGTGGATATCGTGTTTCTGCGCGAGGTGACCGAAGGCATGCAGTCTTCCGACACGGTGGTCGCGGGCACCGGCGAGTTTCGGCCGAACGACGAGATCACGATCGCATCGCGCATCATCACCCGTCGCGGCTCCAGGCGTGTCGCGCTGGCGGCGTTCGAGATCGCGCGCCTGCGCAAGATGAAGAAGGTGACGGCGGTGCACAAGGAGCCGGTCTACCGGCTCGCATGCGGGATGTTCGCGGAGGAATGCCGCAAGGCGGCGAAGGAGTTTCCGGACGTCGGGTACGACGAGGCGCTCGTCGACGGTTTTTCCATGAAGCTTATGATGAACCCGTGGCAGTACGATGTCGTTGTCACGACCAATCAGTTCGGCGACATCCTAACGGATCAGGGCGCCGGGCTCGTTGGCGGGCTCGGGCTTGCCCCCGGACTGTGCATCGGCGAGCGCCAGGCGATGGCGCAGGCCACGCACGGTTCCGCGCCGGACATCGCAGGCCAGAACATCGCCAATCCCTACGCGCTCATCCTCTCGGGGAAGATGCTGTTCGAGTGGCTTGGCAGGAAGCGCAACGAGCCCAAGGCCAGCGCGGCGGCACAGCGAATCGACGTCGCCGTCGACAAGGTCATCGCCGAAGCGAAGCACCTCACGGGCGATCTGGGCGGAAGCGCGAGCACGAGCGAGATGGGCGACGCCATTGCCGCTGCCGTCTGATGACGGTAGAAATAGTGATGATTAATGGTGATGGGAAATGCTGATGAGAAGTGGTGATGAGAAATGGTGATGAAAACCGATCGGTTTGCTGTGTTAACTGTCTTTAGCTCCTATCACCAGTAATTATCACCACTTCTCATCAGCATTTTCCATCACTATTATTTCTCCGAGATGGCGCAGGTATACTGAAGTCGTAAATCGGCGGCACGGGGGCAGGCGATGACCTACGCGACGATGGAGATGCGACCGATCGGTGGCGCGACCGGAGCGGAGATTTACGGCGTCGATCTGAGGCAACTGGACAACGAGGCGATGTGGTCCGAGCTCAAGCGCGCGTTGCTCGAGTTCCACGTGCTCGCCATCCGCGGCCAAAACCTCACGCCGGACGACCAGATGAACGTGGGGCGAGCCTTTGGCGAGCCGTGTTTCTATCCTTTCGCAAAAGGAATGGAAACGCATCCGCACATGACGTGTGTGGTGAAGGAGCCAGAGGAGAAGGTGAATTTCGGCGCGGACTGGCACACGGATTCACACTATCTCCCCGAGCCGCCACGGACAACGTTGCTGTATGCGATCGAGACGCCGCCGAGAGGCGGCGACACGCTCTACACCAGCACCTGCGCGGCGTACGACGCTCTGTCGGATGGCATGAAGCGATTGCTGGCGGGGGTGCTCGGGGTGAACAGCGCAAGCCTGAAGCACAAGCGGGGCGGCGATCGCGCCGCGCATCATTCCCGAATCGGCCATATGAGCGTGCAGAATTCGGAGCGTGCGGGGCAGTACGAGTCAAAGCACCCGGTCGTGCGCACGATTCCCGAGACCGGGCGCAAGGCGCTCTACCTGAGCGCGTTGCACACGGTGCGCTTCGATGGCATGAGCGAGGAGGAGAGCCGGCCCCTCATCGAGATGCTCGATGCTCATTGCGTCGAGCCCCAGTTCGGCTGCCGCGTGCACTGGGAACCCGGGCAGCTGACGATGTGGGACAACCGCTGCACCCTGCACAACGCCATCAACGACTACCACGGCTATCGTCGCGAGATGCGCCGGCTCACGGTCGGGCCTGAGCGGCCGGTGTAGGGCTCGAAAGCTTCTGGAGTACCTAACAAGTCAAGCGGCTCTGCATTACTCCCCTCCTTTTCAAGGAGGGGTGGATGCGAAGCAGACGGGGTGGTTGCATGGGGACTCGTTCCTCCCCCCACCCCGCCCGCATGCGCGGGCACCCCTCCTCGGGCAGGAGGGGATTCGTTAGGGGCTCTCAGCCGCCGAGGTTTGCGGGGGACGGCGCGAGTTCCTTGCGCTCGACCCGGGTGACGATCTCGGTCAGTCTCTCGTGGGATGGGGTCGGGACGCCGGCGAGCCGGCCCTTTTCGGCGATAAAACCATTCATCAGCTGGATTTCGGTGCGTCTGCCCTTGAGCATGTCCTGCGCCATCGATGGGCGCTGAATGCCCGCGCGCGGATTGGAAGCAGTGTGCGCGATCATGATTTCCTCCACCTCGGCCAGCGCATCGGCGTGGCCCTCCGCGGCGAGCGCAAGCCGGTCCGGCACCAGCTTGCCTAGATTCACCAGCCGGAAGCCCAGGGCCTGGCCGACCCGCACTGCCTCGCCGGCCAATTTGATCGAGAAGCGCCGGATCGCAGTATTCCCGTCGCGGTCCCGGCCCGAGAGTCCCGTGGCAGCGGAGACGCCATTGTGCATGCCGTTCATGCACAGTTTGGACCAGCGCTCGCCCCACAGGTTGTCGGTGGCCTTGCTGCTGTCGATGCGCGAAAGCATCTCGACCAGTTCGTTGACGCGGGGCGTGACTAATCCGTGGGTTTCGCCCACGCGAAACACGGTGTGCTTGTCGCCGCCCTTGGCGGCGGTGCGGCGGATGCGCCCCGGCTCATAGAGCCACACGGAAATCACCGACGCTACGACCCCGAGAGTCCTGCCCCAGCCAACGATGGCGGCGATTTTCTCCTCGTTCAGGCAGTTCTGCAGCGACACCACGTAGCCGTCGGGCGCGAGATAGGGCTTGATGAGGGTCGTCGCCCATTCCGTGTCGTACGACTTGACTGCGACGAAGGCGATGTCGATGGGCTCCTGTTTACACAGCGATTGCACTTCCGTGACGTGCATGGTCCTGGCGCGGGTCACCGTGATTTTCTCTTCGTCGGTGATCCCGTCGAGGTCCAGCCCGCGGGCGCGGATCGCTTCTATGTTCTCGGGCCACATGTCGATCAACGTCACATCCTGCCCCTGATGGGCGAGATGGCCGCCGACATAGCCGCCGAGTGCGCCGGTACCCACCACTGCGATTCGCTTTCCCATCGTCGACTCCTATACGCAATCTGCGACTTCTTCTACACTTGCTCTTTTAACGCCTGCCCTCGGAACATCAGGTCAAGGCTGAATTGTATTCCCTAGCGATTAAAGGAAAGTCAGTGCTGAAAATTGGAATTGTGTCGGGTGATGATATCGGGCCCGAAGTCGTACCCGAGTGTGTCAAGGTCATGAAGGCGGCCGCGGCGAAGACGGGTCTGCAGTTGGAATGGCAGGAGTTGCTCACCGGCGTCAAAGCGCACGAGGTGCACGGGCACACCTGTCCACAGAGTACCGTGGACGCCCTGTTCAAGCTCGATGGCTGGGTCTTCGGTCCGCACGGGCACGATGCCTATCCCAACAACGACCCGACCTGGATCAACCCGCCCCTGCGCAAGAAGTACGAGATGTACGCCAACGTGAAGCCGGTGAAGTCGTACCCGAATATCCCGTCGGTGCACAAGGACGTGGACATCGTGTTCCTGCGCGAAACGACCGAGGGTATGCAAGCCGCCGGCGTCGTGGTCGCGGGGAGCGGAGAGTTTCGCCCCAATGACGATATTTCCATCGGCATGCGCGTGATCACGCGCAAAGGCGCCAACCGGGTGGCGCGCGCCGCCTTCGAGATCGCGAAAACCCGCAAGCGCAAGATCGTGACTTCGGTGCACAAGGCCTCTGTCTACAAGCTCTGTTGCGGCATGTTCGTGGAAGAGTGCCACAAGGTGGCGCAGGATTTTCCCGAAGTCAGGCTGGAGGAGGTGCTGGTTGACGGCTTCGCGATGAAACTGGTGATGGAACCGCAGCGCTTCGATGTCGTCGTCACGACCAATCAGTTCGGCGACATCCTCACGGACGAGGGCGCGGGGCTCGTTGGCGGCCTTGGCCTCGCCCCGGGTTTGGTGATGGGCGAGCGTTATGCGATGGCGCAGGCTACGCACGGCTCGGCGCCTGACATCGCCGGCCAGAACATCGCAAACCCGTACGCGATGATCATGTCGGGGAAAATGCTCTTCGAGTGGCTTGGCCGGAAGCACAAGGAGCCAAAGGCGGTCGCGGCTGCCGAGCTCATGGACGCCGCGATGGAAAAAGTGATCGCGGAAGCAAAACACCTGACCCGGGATCTCGGGGGCAAGGCGAGCACGACGGGGATGGGCGATGCCCTCGCCGCCGCCGTCTAACTCGTGAAGGGCTAAAGCTTCACCGCCAAGGACGCCAAGGCCGCGGAGGAAAGTAAAAGCTTCACCGCCAAGGACGCCAAGGCCCCGAAGGAAGAGAAAAGCTTTACCGCGGAGGACGCCAAGGCCGCCGAGGATTTAGATTAGGAATTCGATCGCGAGGCGAGGGCAGCTCTGAAACGCTGACGTTCACATATGCCACCCTTGGCGCTTCCTTCGCGACCTTGGGGGTCGTACTGATTGATATTCCTTGGCGTCCTCTGCGACCTTGGCGGCGAAGCTTTTTTTTCCTTAGCGCCCTCCGCGATCTTAGCGGTGAGGCTTTTCATTTTCTTCGCTTGCTCCGCACCACTAGACAAAATCGCGCATGAACCAGTGCGCTGCGGCGCACAAGGCGCCGTCTCCGTGCGGAATACCGATGAGCTGAACGCCTTGGGGAAGGCCGTTCACCTCCAGCAGTGGCAGCGTGAAAGCGGGCAGGCCCAGCCACGAGCTGTAGACCAGGAACGTCCGGCTGCCGGTGTATTCCAGCCCCTGGATCGCCGGCCCGGAGGAGGCAAGCGTGATGTAGCCGTCGGCTCCAGCCGCTGTTTCCCGCACAAGCTCCATTACGCGCCGGCGGTTTGCGAGCAGAGCCTCATAATTCGCGGGTGAGAGCTTGCCTGCACGCTCGATCAATCCATGGATGCGCGTGCCGATGATCTTGCCGTAGCGGGCGATGTAGTCCTCGTACGGCCATTTCATCTCATACGCGACGATGTCCAGCGCGCCGTCCACGCCTTCGTCCAGCTCCTGCTCAAGCCGCGCGACGGGCGCGTCATTATCGCGGCTCCGGATCTCTACGCCCGCCGCCTCCAGCGCCGAGACGGCCGCTTCGAACGCGTCCTCGGTGTTGCTGTCGATCTCGGTCCAACCCCGGGTATAGAGGCGGATGAGGCGCCGGGGTCGGCTTGGTGCGGGTGGCTCAGCGCCTGCGCCGGAGAGGAAGGGATGGCCGGGACTGCCGACGCCAAGCGATACCTGGGACGCAACGCGCCAGGTATCTTCCAGCGTGCCGGCGATGACGCCGAGGTGATCGCAGGTGGCCGAGAGCGGGTGGATCCCTCCGGTGTGCAACGCGCCGAGGGTCTGCTTGAAGCCCACGGCGCCGCAGTATGCAGCCGGACGAAGCGTCGATGCCTGGGTCTGGGTGCCGAGCCCCGCAGGAACCATGCCTGCGCCAACCGCGGCCGCGGAGCCGCTCGACGAGCCGCCAGGCGTGCGCGTGGGATCAAACGGATTCGTGGTCGGACCCGAATAGCCGATGGCGAATTCGGTGGTGACGCTCTTGCCGACGATGACGGCGCCGCCTTTTCTGAGTGCTGCAACGCACGCTGCGTCCTGGCCGGACTGCCAGCCCTTGAACGCGGGACTGTTCATTTGGGTCGGCAGGTCGGCCGTGGCAATGATGTCTTTGACTGCAATTGGAAATCCGTCAACGGGCGAAAGCGGCTTGCCCGCCTTGTAGCGTCGCGTGGACGCGTCCGCCGCTTTGCGCGCCGCCGCAATGTTCAGCGTGACAAAAGCTTTGACGGTCCGCTCGCGCGCACTGATGACGTCGAGGCAGCGCTCGAGAAACTCACGCGGCGTGCGCTTGCCTTTGACAAAGTCCGGCACGGCTGCGGCGAACGAAAGAATGTTCGGATTGCTCCAGAATCGCATTTCCCATTCCCTTCAGGCTGGCAGCTGACGGTACGCGCGTTATAATGCCACCACAAGCTCTTTATACGAAGACGTAGGAGGACAGGGGATGAAGCGCTGGGTCGTGGCTTGTTGCGCCATTGCGATCGCGTTGGCGCCCGCTGTCGCATCGGCGCAGGGCAAGAAGCGCGCCAAAAACAAGATCGAGAGGCTGGCGTGCAAGCTGGGTACTCGAGACCGCCACGCTCGCATCGGGGTCGAGCTTATCGATGGCAAGGTCAGCCGGTTCGCCTACTACAGCAAGCTGAAGCCGCGCACCTGCTCGATCAGCGTGGAGCGCGATGGCCCTTACAGTTCGTGGAAGGACACCGGCCGCTTCACCTATGTCACGACTGAAAACGGGCGCTTCCTGATCGAGAACCGGCAGCGCGAGGTGCATTTCATCTTCCGCGAAGTCGATCGCCATTTCTACTGCGGAATGGAGGCCGGGCTGATTAACGGGACCTTAACCGTCTTCCGCGGCAAGCGTGAATGCAAGCTCGAAGGTGTCATGCGCGCCCACGAGACAGACGACCTGGCGCCAGGCCAGGCCGTTGCTACGCCCGGCCGGCACTAAAAGATCGGATTTCGTGTGCCGGATCTGCAGCCGTGCTGCGCGCGCTGCTTCGTGCTGTGATCCTGCGGTTGCAACTCAGGTCGAGGCGACGGTCGTCTTGCGCAAGCGGTCGTAGAGCACGCCATCGGTGAAAAGGCTGTCGACTTCGGTGTCGCTGTAGCCGAGGCTCTTCACCGTTTCCACCGAATGCTGGCCGAGCCATGGCGCCGCCTCGCGGATCGAGGCGAGCTCACCAGTGGATTTCACCGGCAGGCCGAGCATTTTCATGCGCCCGATTACGGGATGATCCATCTCGACCACCATATTGCGCGCCTTGATGTGGGGATCGGCGAGCGTCTGCGCGTAGGTGTAGACCGGGCCGCCGGGCACCTCGGCTGCGTCCAGTTTCTCGACCCAGTGAGCGGTAGGCTGGGTTGCAAACACGGACTCGATCGCGCGCTCGAGCTCGTCGATGTTCGTGAGCCGCGAGGGCAGGTCGGCGAAGCGCGGGTCGGTCAGCCATTCGGGCTTGTTGCAGACCTTCGTGCAAAAGTTCTGCCACAGTTTTGTGTTGTTGGCGCCGACGGTTACGTAGCCGTCCTGCGTCTTGTAGGCCTGGTAGGGCGTCGAGCGCCGGTGACGCGTGCCGGTCGCAGTCGGCAGCTCGCCCGCGCCGAAGTACGCGCCGGCTTCCCAGAACGTCCAGGCGAGCGGCGCTTCGAGCAGCGAGGTCTCCAGGTATTGCCCCGCGCCGCTCTTCAGACGCTGGATGTAGGCGCCGAGGATGCTGTAGAGCGCCGTGACGCCGCTGGCAATATCGTTCATGGCGATCCCGACCTTCGCCGGCCGCCCGCCCGGGTAGCCGGTCATCATCATAAGGCCGGACATGCCCTGACCGACGATATCGAAGCCGCCCTTCTTGGCGTAAGGGCCGGTCTGGCCAAAGCCGGACATGGAAGCATAGATGACGCCAGGATTGATCTTGCGGATCGTGTCGTAATCGACGCCCAGCTTGCGGGTCACGCCGGGCCGGAAATTTTCCGTGACAACGTCGGCCTTGGCGGCGAGCTTCATGAAGATGTCCTTGCCGCGCGGGTCCTTGATGTTGAGGCCGAGGCTTTTCTTGTTGCGATTGAGCACCGCGAAACAGTAGCTCTCGCCGTTGACCTTTGGATCGAAATGCCGCGAGCCGTCGCCTTCCGGGACGTTCTCGATCTTGATCACTTCGGCGCCCATGTCACCCAGGACCATGGTGCAGTAGGGTCCGGCCATGATGCTCGTCAGATCGAGGACCCTGACGCCTTCAAGGGGCAGTGCCATGCGAATTTTCTCCAAAAAATCAGGCGCCCCGAAGAATTTCGCGGCCCTATAAGGGTCACCGAATGGAGGGGCAATTATAGCGGATGGTCGACGCGGTGGCGGCGGGCGGGTTACATTAGGGGTATCCCTGCTATTGATGGTCGCGTAATGGCAGGATCAGCGAAAACAAATCTAGGAGGAAAAGCATGAAATCCTGTTTCCGTATAGTTGTGCCCGCGATACTCGCGGCGTTCCTTTTCCCCATCGCCACCATTGCCCAGGCGGCCTATCCGGACAAGCCGGTGCGTGTGCTCGTCGTATTCCCGCCAGGGGGGTCCAACGATGTCACGGCCCGCATCGTGTTCAACACGGTCGGAAAGCAGATGGGGAAGAGGTTCACGATCGAAAACCGCGGCGGCGCCGCCGGGAGTCTTGGCGCGGCCGTGGTGGTAGAGAGGCCCGCGGATGGCTACACGGTCATGGTGCAGTCCACCACCCACATCGCCAACGCATTCATGTACAAGGGCAAGCTGCCGTACGATACGCTGAAAGATTTCACCGGAGTGACCCCAATGGCGAGGCAGGTGGGCATGCTGGTCACTACACCGGCTTTGCCGGTGAAGTCGATCAAGGATCTCATCGTGCTGGCAAAGAAACGGCCCGGGGCGCTCAACGCCTCTACCGCGGGGTTGGGCAGTTTTGTGCACATGAACCTCGAGATCTTCATGGACTTGAGCAACACGAAAATGACGCTAGTGCACTACCGGGGCGGCGGCCCTTCGAAGATTGCGGTGATGTCAGGAGAATCGCAGGTAACCATCCAAACGATCGGCTCGGCTTTCAAGCTTATCAAGGCGGGGAGGCTGCGGGCGCTGGGGGTGACCTCAAAGGAACGAAGCCCCAAGTTCCCGAATATTCCGGCGATCAGCGAGGTCGTGCCGGGAATGGTGTTCACTGCGTGGGTTGGCGCGTTCGTTCGCAGTGGGACACCCGATGCGATCGTCAAACAGCTCAATCTGGCGCTCAAAAAGGCGCTCTCCGATCCCAAAACCAAAAAATTGTTGACCGACGTGACGCTGGACCCGATGTACATGACACCTAGTCAATTTGACGCTCGCTTGAAATCCGACTACGCCAAGTACGAGAAGCTCATGAAAAAAGTCGGCGTGATCAAGTAAAGGCGTTACCCGCGACACGTGCGGTGTCGCAAGTTCTAGTAGGAGACAATCAGGCCACCCGCGGGGTGGCCTGATTGATTTTCGCGGCGCGTTTTCCAGGAGAACGATGTCGTCACGGGAATTTCCAGGGCGGGGTTGGCGGGCTTTTTTATAAAGGCACGTTGATGGATCTGGGCATAAAGGGCGAGACCGCGCTCGTCGTGGGCGCCAGCGAGGGTATCGGTTACGAAAGCGCGAAGGGGCTGCTGGAGGAGGGCGCACGGGTTCTCATATGCTCACGCAGTGCGGACAAGCTGAAACGCGCGGCCGCGCAACTCAAGAAGGCGACCGGGGTTGAGCCGTCATGGTTCGCCGCCGATCTCACGAAGGCTGGGGATGTCGCGCGGCTCCACGACTGGCTCGCAGGTGAAGTATCCGCGCTCGACATCCTGGTAACAGCCGTCGGCGGCAGCCAGCGCGCGCTGTTCGAGGAGCTTGACGACGCGGCGTGGGTCGCGAACTATGAATTCAACGTCCTCGGTGCCGTGCGCGTGATCCGCGCGGCACTCGAGCCGCTCAAGCGGTCGAAGACCGGCGGGCGGGTCGTGATTCTCGGCGCCGCAGGCGCTCGCATGCCTTATCCCAATCAGGTCGTGTCCAACGTGCACAAGGCGGGGCTGATCGCGCTCGTGAAGACGCTGGGCGCCGAATTCCAGCCATTCAACATTCGCGTCAATTCGGTCTCGCCAGGCCGGACGCTGACGCAACTGTGGACCACGCGGGCCGAGAAACTCGGGCGGGAACGCGGGGTGAAGCCGGAGGAGGTCATCCACGAGTTTGCGGAGGAGATCCCGATGAAGCGCTTCGGCCGGCCGGAGGAGATCGCCGCCATGGTCGTGTTCCTTGCCTCGCACAAGGCGAGCTACGTCAACTGCCAATCGATACTCGTGGACGGCGGAATCGCGCGCGGGTTAATTTAACCGCCGATAGGAGCCGTGAATCGTAAATCAAACTTAGCCGCAGATAAACGCAGATAAACGCGGATGAATTCGGAAACCGAACCGCAGAGGCGTCAAGACCGCCAAGAGAAGCAAAGACAATACTTAAACCGCGAGACGCCAAGAGAAACACATTGAACCGCGGAGAAGTGGAGAGAAACGAAATCAATCATTGAACCGCGGAGGCGCGGAGAGAATCTAACTACATTTCACATTTCACATTTCACATTTCACATTTCACATTTCACATTTCACATTTCACATTTCACGTTTCACGTTTCACGTTTCACGTTTCACGGTTCACGGTTCACGTTTCACGATTCACGAAAGAGGATTGCGATGGCTCTCAAATACCCGCTGGTGCATGTTGACGACGTTCGTCCCGAGAACATGAAGGAAGGAGAGGGCTGGGCCATCTCCGAATTCCGGCTCCCCATCTCGGGCAAGAACGGGAGCTCCACGACGCTCTTCCATTCCATTTTTCGGCCCGGCTCTACACACGCCAAGCATCTTCACCGCAACTGCGACGAGATCGCCGTTTACCTGAAGGGCCACGGCACGGTCGGGCAGCGAGACGAGCGCACCGAGGTCCGCGCGGGCCATTGCCGCGTCATGCCCCAGGGAGCAGAGCATTTCTTCTTCAACGAGACGAAAAACGAGGAAGCCCTCGTCATCGGTTTCTACGTCGGCGCGAAAAGCGTCGAGGACACCGGCTACGAGTTCCGCGGCCACGTGACCGAAGCGGACCTCAAGATGCCCCGGGGCAAGGCTTTCAGCGATGGCGTCCTGGTGCATATCGACGACGTGAAGCCCGCCCGCATGAACGTGCAGGATGGCTGGAGTATCACCGACTTTCGCATACCCATCGGCCGCCACAATGGGAGCCCGACCACTCTCTTCTGGGCGAAGTTCATGCCCGGCGCGGTACACAAGAAGCACCGGCACGAGAACTGCGAGGAGCTCTACTACATCGTCCGGGGCCACGGTCTGGCGGGCGCGGGCCCGGACCGCGCCGAAGTACGGAGCGGCCACGTCCACTACATCCCCAAGGGCGTCGAGCACTTCCTCTACAACCTGAGCAAAACTGAGCCTCTCGAGGCCATCGGCATCTACGTCGGCGCGGGGAGCGTCGAGGAAACCGGCTACGTCTACACGGGCGAGGTGACCGAGACGGACCTCAAAGCCGTGAATCGTGAAACGTGAAACGTGAAACGTGAAACCTGCGCGGTAATTCGTTAGTCGTGATTCGACTTGCTGATAACCCTTTGGCCGTAAGCCTTTGACCTAACCTTGAACTTTGAGCCTTAAACCTTAAACCTTAAACCTTGAACCTTGAACCTTGAACCTTGAACCGGCTTCTCGGCGGGCGGCAGCTGCCGTAGACTAATCCGGGTATCCTCAACGGAGCGGAGGGACCGCCATGGCCGAAGAGAAGCCGGAAAAAACGCCTGTCGAGAAGCTGAAGGACATCATTTCCGCGTTAAAGGAGATGGAGCACTACTCGCGCAGCAACATCGAGAAGCTGACCGAGCACTGGATGTTCCACGAGGACGTGTTGAAGCACAAGGAATTCGCCAAGCGCTGGGGCGACCTGATGAACGCGCAGAACGCGTTCGAGGACCAGGTGAAAGCGCTGATCGAAGACTGCCAGACTTATTGCAACAAGAAATAGCGGAAATAGGGTAGCGGAAATAGGGTCAGCGTCGATTTTCTCGCGGGGCGTAACGGGTCAAGGCTGAGCGAGTAAAGAATCAGGTCTGACCGTATTTCATGCACTTAACGCTTTAGTGGCGGTGGCATAGACGACGTTTGCCTCAACGGAGACGATCCGCGAGCGACGGATGTAGTCCAGGTTAGCGATGCGGACGTGCTCGCGTGCATCCGCACCGAGTTGCTCAAGCGTACCCCGGTAGCCTGACCCGAGCACCGCTGACCACCAAGCTTCCGGTGATGGGATAGGATGTTCGCCGCCTTTGGCGACGATCTTTGCTTGCTCCACTCCGCCGTCGCGCAGCAGTGCGAGGACCGACGGCGGGTCACAGATGCGATCCCAGGGGTTGAAGCCTTTGTACAGGTCAGGCCTCACTTCACGAATCGCATTCCAGAATGCTGTGCTCGCCGGTTCGAAAAAGCGCGGACCCCAGGTGGTAATGGCGAGCCTGCCTCCAGGACGGACGACGTGCCAAAGCGCCCGGACCGCAGCTGGCATATCGGGGACGAAGAAGATACCGAACACGCAAACAACCGCGTCGAACCCGGACTTCGGGAGCTGCAGATCGAGCATGTCGCCGACCCGAAATTCGATGTTCTGCAACCCACGCTCGTTGGCCTTCATTCGCGACAGTTCGAGCAACTTCTCCGCGAGATCGATGCCGAGGACGAATCCCTCCGGTCCCACCTTCTCCGCCGCCGGTATCGCGGAGGCTCCGCTCCCGCAGCACACATCGAGGATGCGAGCTCCAGGTTGGAGGCGAAGTCGCTCGATCGTTGCGCGACCAAAGCGATCCCAGAACGAATTTGCGGGATCGTCGTAGACGTCAGCCGCCGCGTTGTAAGTGGCAGTTGCCTTGGCCTTCGCGTCGTCCGGCGTCGTCATTGTCGTGTTGTCCGCTGTCCAGCGTCAACTACCTTTCCCGTTCAACGACAACTAGAGTTCCCGTTACCTATCCATCGTGCTCGACCACTTACCAGCAAAGTGTCAATGCTTCACTCCGGGGTCGCGCCGGAGGGAGCGGACTAATAAAAAAGATGCGAAGCCTCCTTGTCCGCTCCCGGAGGTGGGGCCTCGGAGTGAAGCGGCGTCTTCGGTGCACCCCCAAGTGATGCAAAGGGGGGTACCTGAGGTATGGACCAAGCCGACAAGACGTCTCCTGCGGCGAATCTCGCGGTCGTTTTGTCGAGTGGGGACCGGAATCATGGCTCACTTCTGTTTTCTGCCGTCTTGGCCGCTTTCGCCTTGTTCGTCTTCGATTGCTCGAGTCGATAGCTCGCAACGTTGAGCTCGAGGATGATGCTGTGGTGCACGAGCCGGTCGATCGCCGCGGCCGTCGTCATGGGGTCCTTGAAGATCTTCTCCCATTTCGAGAACGGGAGATTGCTCGTGAGCATCACGCTGCCGCGCTCGTACCGCTCGGCCAACAGCGTGAACAGGACCTCCATCTCTTCGCGATCTTGCTGGACGTAGCCGATGTCATCGATGATGAGCGGACGGAACTTCGCGAGCCGTTTCAACAGACGGGCGAGATGTAGCTCGCGTTTCGCCGCCAACAACTCCTGCACCAAGAGACTGCATGTCGTGAACAAAACTCGATGTCCTCGATGGATGAGCTCTTGTCCGATGGCACACAGCAGGTGAGTCTTCCCGCTGCCGGGATTACCGAACGCGAGGAGGTTCTCGTGGCGGTCAACGAACGAGCCCTCGAGCAAAGTGTCGAGTTGCACGTCGAGCTTCCTGGGCAGGCGCTTGCGTTCAAACGCCGCCCAGCTCTTTTCCAGCGGTAGCTTCGATTCTCGTAGATATCGAACAACGCGATTCTGGCGCCTTGCTTCTACCTCGAGCTCCACCACTTCATGGAGGTAATGCTCGTAGGTCGAGGAGTTCTTCTCCGCAAGCTTGCCCTGCTGCTCGTAGCACTGGCGAATCGTTGGAAGACGAAGACTTTTCAGGTTTTGATTCAGCTGTTTCTTCGCCTCCGCTAACATCGCACCACCTCGTCTTCGCCATCCAGCAGATGGTCATACGCGGTGAGCTCGACTTCGTCGATATGCACGTCTTCCAGCGGTGGTTTTTCCGACGACTGCAATAGTGCTTCGACCGCTTCGAAAGTTGGCAGCTCACCGGCTCGTACAAGCCGACCCAAGGCCGCGTCCACCGCCGCTTCGCTCAGTCGCGCCGCATGCTGCAAAATCCGAAGATAGTCCTTGCTGGCGCGCGACGATGTAAAGTGTTGACGCAGCATGTCGTATACCATCCGAAACCACGTCGTCGGGAACAGCTCTTCTCGGTAGCGGTAGTTCTCGAACGCTCCCGGTTTGCAAACCAGCCAGTCGATGATGTGGCGATACTCAATCCGATGCCTACCCGAGCCGCGCAGCCGAGGCAATGTGTCCACCTGGCGCTGTGCGTACCACACCTGGAGCTCGTCGGCGTGAACACGAATCTCCACATCCTCGCCGATTAGCCGGCTGTCCACCGAGTAGATATTGTTGTCGACACGGATCGTGGAATTGTTTCGCTTTACACCCACGCAAACTCGCTTGTACGACTCCAGCCGTCTTTCTGGCAAGCGACGAAGCCGCTTCAACTCCTCCTGCAATCGAACTCGGCGACCAGAGTTGAGCTCCTCGAAGAGCCGCTCCAGGAACTTCCTGTAGTCTTCGCGTGATTCGAACTCACGACTACCTCGTAGCATCAGCGCTTGATCCAACGCTTCCTTCAGCCGGTGATGACGCTGCTCGATGTCGCCGTTCTCGTTGGGCTTCGAAGCCTGGATGCGACGTCCTTCCACTCCGTAATACGCCAGAAGGGACCGATACC
>JAQBFV010000044.1:0-7222 GCA_032123035.1 Betaproteobacteria bacterium
CTCTAGTCAAGGCGTGAGCCGTAAGCGGTAAGCGGTAAGCGGTAAGCGGTAAGCGGTAAGCGGTAAGCGGTAAGCGGTAAGCGGTAAGCGGTAAGCGGTAAGCGGTAAGCGGTAAGCGGTAAGCGGTAAGAATGAGACGCCCATCGTTGTTAGAGTTCCCGTTACCGGCCGCGCCGCTCATGGCACTCGGCACGTTGCTACCGGCTCACCCCTAACCGCTTACGGCTTACCGGTTTTCCAATGAGCGAGGGCGCGAGCCTGTGGGCGCTGTTCACCTCGAGTTTTCTCGCGGCGACCCTGTTGCCCGGCGGCTCCGAGGTGGCGCTCTTCGCGGTATTGAAGCTGCATCCCGCGCAATACTGGCTCGCACTCGGCGTCGCAACGCTTGGTAATACGCTGGGCGGACTGTCCTCCTACCTCATCGGGCGCGTCATTCCGCAAAAGCGGTCGCTGCGGGGCCTGCCGGTGCTGCAGAAATATGGCAGTCCCGCGCTGCTTCTGTCCTGGGTGCCGGTGATCGGGGATCCCCTGTGCGTCGCCGCCGGCTGGTTGCGCTTCAATCTGCTACTCGCGACGCTCTTCATCGCGCTCGGCAAGTTCGCCCGTTATTGGGTCATCGCCATCACCGCGACTTGACGTGAATGGTGAAGGGGCAAGGGTGTATGGTGAATCGAGGCTACGTTGGTTTGTTGCGGGTTCTATCGGCGTTCATCGGCGTCTATCGGCGGCCAGAATAGACTTTGCACTTCGTTTTAGCTGTGCCTTATCCGCGTATCTCTGCGGCCAGTATCCGGTTTTTGCCGTTTCGATTCACGATTCACGGCCATCAATCGGCGGCTGCCTTCCCTCTCTTGAGACCGCTTCTCGTGCGCATCGAGCGGCGGCGGACCGGCGTCGCCAATGAACGACAAACGAGCGCCAACCATTACAAACACCACAATGCGGGCGTCGAATTGCGTGAGGCGTGATGCAAGTCACGCGCGGCGCCCTACGCAGCGGTTGCTGCACCGAAAGCGCCATTGAGATAATTCACTGCTGCGGGATCCGGTCCCGCCCCGGGGGGGAGAACAATGTCAGCAGAAGCTCAGGTCGTCGGCTCAGCCGGCGCAGCGTTGCAATTTTCCGATGCCAGGAGTTTCAGGGCCTGGCTCGAGCGCCTCCCACACGGCGATGTCGTTCAAATTCACGCGGAGTTTGCCACGCAGGTGCAAGAGCTCGCGCACGCCGCGCTCAGTCCTTCTGTCAGGCTGGACCTGCTCGAGCTCATGCGCGAGACCGTCGCCGACGTGCAGCGCGGTTACGGTAAGATCTGCTGGGGGCGTCCCGTACCGCTTGATGTCGGGGACCGGGCGATCTGGGAACGCGTCGTCGGCATGTGGCGCGACATGGCCACCGCGTACGATTCCCTGATCGTCGACATGGCGAACGGTGCCGACGAGATCACCGCGCGCGCTCACCTCATCTGCCAGCGAGCCCTGCGCTATACGGGACTTGCGATCGGCGAGCACAACCGCGTCTATCACGCCGTCAGCGGCGAATTGTGGCGCCAGCTCCACCGACTCTACGTTTTTGCCGGGAATGCCGGCGTGGCAATGACGAGCGTTCAAGATCCGGTCGGGCGCAGCGATGCGACGACGACCTGCACTGCGACCTATGTCCACACGCTCCTCGCGCAGCTCGCCCAGCCGGACGCGCTGACGCTGCACCAGATGAAACTGCTCGACCGGTGGCTCGGCCGGTGGGAAAAGCTCGTGACCTTGGCGGACGAGCCGCTGCCGGAGGGCACGATTCCAGCGCTCGCGGTCGATCTTGCCGCAGGAAAAGGCGTTGGCTTCGCACGGGACCTGCCCGCCGCCGGCGTGCGCCATCTCAGTCTGGAACCGCTCAGCAAGATGCTCCGCCAGCTCGTCGCCTCCCTGAGGCAAGGGCAAACGCCGGCAGAAGTCGGCCTGGGCAATTTGGAACGCGTCGCGTGCGAAAACTTTCTGCTGCTGCTCTATATCCAGTGGTGCGCGGCCGGTACGGGACGCATGGACCGACGCTTGCGGGGCGAGCGCAAGGTCATGATCTTTCCGAGCATCCCCTCGATCCATTTTCACCTGGCCGGCGAGAGTGCGCGCACGTCGGCCAATCCAGGCGATGCCGGTGCCCGTGACCCGCGCGGCAAGCGCGGCGCACAAACGCTGTGGTCCGAGCATGCCGGGGCCGTCGAGCCCTGGATGATCGTCAATCAGAGCGCGTCGGGCTTGCTTGGCTTGTGCCGCGACCCGGAGTCCGGAACCGGCATCACGCATGCCCAGCTCTTCGGCGTTCGCGCCCCGGGTGACCACAACACACATCTCGGCGTCGTGCAACGCTTGATTGTCGATGAGGACGGCGCGATCTGGATAGGGCTGCGGTTGCTGCCGGGTGCTCCCCAAGCAGCGGCCGCCAAGATTGTCACAGCCGCTTCCGAAACGCCGGCAGAGGCAAGGATTGAGCGTGCTTTGATGCTACCAGCCGACACAACGCTGCCATCACCGGCAACGGTCGTGTTGCCGCCGACTTGGTATCGCGCCAACCAGGTGATCGAGCTGCATGGCGATAAGGCACAAAGCATCCGGCTGCTGGCTCTCGTCGATCACGGCACCAATTTTGAGCGCGCAACCTATATGGTTTCGGCCTCCTAGCCTGGCGCGAGCCGCTCACGGGATCTCGATCAGCGGCCATTTGTGATGAGCTGTGAATTGTGCGATCACGATGGCGGCGAGATCCTGTGGCGTGATGCGAGCTGCCGCGTGGTCTACGTTGATGAGCCGGGCTACCGGGGTTTTTGCCGCGTGATCTGGGCGGCGCACATCAAGGAGATGAACGATCTGCCAGAGGACGCCCGTGCGTACCTCATGCGCGTCGTTTTTACAGTGGAGGCGGTTTTGCGGGAAGTGATGCATCCGCACAAGTTCAACCTGGCGTCCCTTGGCAATGTCACGCCTCATCTGCACTGGCACGTGATACCGCGCTTCACCGATGACCCGCATTTTCCGAACCCGATCTGGGGCGCGCAGCTGCGAGCGCCGCTTGCCACCAGCGCGGACCGGCCTGTCGCTGAATTACGCATCGCCCTGGCGCAACGGCTCGGCAAATCCTAGGCTTGCACCCACACCATGCCAAAAATGTGAACTACTTCCGAGGGTTCCGGCGGTTTTGCCCCGCTCCAGGTGATCTAGTTCACTAGCGTATCCGGGGTAGTTCAGCTAGCCTTCGACAAGTGGAGCGGTGCGTTTCAAGCCGAGGGCTGGTGCCTCCCGTTGCGACGGGAGACACGGCCACGGCGTGATCGGTGCTGGCCCGACGCCATCGTCTCCGGGGGAATCATTTGGACCAGCGCGCGACGACATCGAAGGAAGCCTGAGATGACCATTCAGCCGCTCGCCTCTGCGGGATATCCGCTCGAATTCAAGGACAGCGCGAGCTGCAAGAACTGGGTCGAGCAGCTCACGCTCACCAATATCCAGCTCACGCAGCAGGTGCTCACGCGCCAGCTCGCCAGCCTCAACTCCGCCAATTTGCCCGCCCTCGAGCGGCTGAAAATCCTCGAGGTGCTCAAGGAACCCGCGCACTTCGTGCAGACCGAGTCTGCCAAGCGCTATTCCGGCAAGCCGTTGCCACTCGACGCCAACGAGACGACGGTGTGGAACAACGTCATCGCGCTTTGGCAGGAGATGAGCAACAACTACCAGCACTGCTTGAATGCCTACCGCGAGGGCGACCTTGCGATTGCCCCCCACGCCGCGCTGGTGACGATGCGATGCCTGCGGCTGCTGGGCTGCATCATGCTCGACTATTACCGCGTCTATCGGCAGCCGGCGGGCATGATGTGGCGCTCTCTGCACGAAATGTACTCGTTCGCGGAGAGCCACGGATTCGCGCGCATACGCGTGCAGGACAGCTTCACGCACCAGGACCCTGACTCCAGCTGCGCCGAGAATTACGTGCAGGTCCTGCTCGCGCACCTTGCAAATCCATTCTCGCTTTCGGTGCGGCAGATGGCTTTCGTATCACGCTGGCTCGAGAAGTGGTCGACCCTCGTCGGTCTCGCAACCCAACCGCTGCCGACCGGACCGATCCCTTCGCTGGCAGTCGACCTGACGGGCACGGGCGGCGTGGGCTTCGCGGGCAATCTCGAGACTAATCCGAACCTGCGTTACCTCGATCTCGAGCATTTGTCCAAGACGCTGCGCCAGACGATCAACTTTCTCAAGCAGGGCCAGACGCCGGGTCAACTCGGGCTGGGTGATGACGCCCGTCAGCCCGGCTGCGAGAACCTCATGATGTTGCTCTACGTGCAATGGTGCCGGGCAGGAACTGCACGCTCCGAGGAGCGCTCCGCCACCGAAGAGTCGGCAGAGGTCTGTTTCGGCCCTGCCGCCGCGTATGCCAATGTCGGTGGCGCGCGCGACGTGCGCCAGCCGGGCGAAATCACCGCGCGCGAAATACGCGACACGGAGTCGTTCGGGTTTGTTGCGCGCGCCGACCACGACACGCAGGAGGCAGCGCAAAGCAAAGCCCTCGAGGCGTGGCAGATCCTTAACCACAGCGCCTCGGGCTTCATGTGCATGCTGCGCGAGCCCAACGGCCACGGGCGCATCAGCCACAACCAGTTGCTTGCCGTGCGCCGGAGCGGTGGGCGCCAATTCCATGTCGGGATGGTGCAATGGCTGCGAGTCGATGAAAGCGGCGAGCTCTTTTGCGGCGTGCGCCTGTTTCCGGGAGCGCCCCAGGCGATTTCGGTGCGGCCTTCGAACTTCAATCTCGCGGGCGCCAGCCGCTACGAGCGAGCGCTCTTGCTGCCGGAGGTGCCGGCGCCAGCCACACCGGCAACGCTCGTACTGCCGGCCGGTTGGTTCCAGAGCGGGCGATTTGTCGAGATTTACTCGGATCGCAAGCAGGTGGCCAAGCTGCTCAACCTGCTCGAAAAAGGCAGCGATTTCGACCGCGGAACCATCGTCGTCGTCTGATGACTACGATGGTTTAGGAACACCGGGGCCGCGAGCTCAAAATACAGAGCCACGCACCGCTCACGGTTCACCGCTCACCGCTCACCGCTCACCGTTTACCGTTCACCGTTCACCGTTCACCGTTCACCGATAGTGCGGCGCTGCCACGTCCCGGCTCACTCGTGATGTCGAGATGGGCCTGGTGCTGACTAGAACCTATTTCATATATAGGCACGTGTGCGACGGAGGCGAGGCGGGATGCAGTTCAAGGAGGAGGGCCCGAAGGAATATGTCGATATTTCGAGGGACCCCGACGAAGAAATGCGCCCGGATCGCCCCGTCCCTCCGGGTGGTAGCCCATGAATTCTGATACCGCATACTTCGGCGGTATCTCTACGACCAGATGCACATGGTCTGGCTGCACATTCAGTTCCAACACCACTACCTGCTCATTTTGCTTGCACAGTTGATACACTTGTTGTTTGGCATATTCACCTATCGCATCCTTGAAGATCCGATAGCGATACTTTGGACAAAATACTACAGGGTACTTGCATTCGTACAGCGATTGTGATAACTTCCTAAACCGTGAGGTCATGATGGGTCTCCTTTGGATTGTTGCACACCTTCCAGGGTGACCCATCTTACCCACTCTCAATTACTATTCACGGTAGAACCTTTTCATGGGACTCACTGCCTTAGGCAGTGGTTTTACAACCTAATAAAATTCAGTCAAGGGACATCACCATTTGACTGAATAAGATTCTAGCACAAGGCTGACTCAACGATCACCCCATGCGCATAAAGCGGATCCATGAATCGTTCTCTCGCAGGGAAAACTGATTCGGCGCTTCAAGCTTGCTCAACGCAGACGCCTGGTCACCGCCCAGCGCACTCCCCGCCTGTTCATTCTCAATTCGCCCAAAGATTCGCGTACGAAAAAGCGGTATCCATGCAAGCACCTGACCGTAGCATTCCGCATCCATTGTAACAATAGGCCACACACGACGCGACGGTCCACGCGCCAACAACCAGCGGAAATTCTGCAGGGCATCAAAGTCCAGTTTGGCAATGGCTTCGAGATCATCGACTATCAATAAAACAGACTGGTGGATAAACTTATTTTCATGTGCCCATGTTGCCATTGAAAACATGACATCCTGCGCACCTTGATCGTCCACAGAAAAAATCCCGACACGATGATGTGCCTTTTCTACTTCAGCCCATTCATCTGGGCAGCTTGTAATCACGCCATATTGCAAGTCGGTTGGTTGATGTGTTTGGATAAGAGTACGCGTAATAGATTGCAACAAGGCCGTTTTGCCTGACCCACTCTCCCCTGTGATAAGTAACGGCCCAGGGACTGGATCATGCAAATTCAACAGCACAGGCAAGCCGTCTGATGCAACACCGAGGAAAAGAGCTTCGCCCGGGAGTGGTCCTATCTCAGCGAGGATACTGCTCATCGAAGGCGAAGCAGGCTTGTCTTGAGTTTGATCGAAGGGCTTCGGCTGAGCAGGAAATGCAGATACTTCATCCTTTAACTCAAGATCAGATTCCAATGTAATAGAAAATTGTCGGTTACTGGCAGGCATACGTCCTCCTTATATTACTAGAACGTACGTTCTATTTTACCTGCCATCTCCCACAAGTCAAGTGAATTTCATTATTAATTCATGACAGTGTGTTTTTGTCGATCATCCATGCATGAAGTTCAAAGACCAACCTACCTACCTTGACCATGGGGTCGGTATTGAGTAGTTCGCGTGCCTCTTCAAACGAAGATGCTTTTAGAACTCCCATACCACGAGCCTCACCACTTACTGCAAATGAATCAAGAAACGGGCCAGTGAGAACTAATTTTCCCATCTCTGCCAGTCGCCGGTAATTTGCAAGATGTTCTTCCTGCAAAGCGCTTATCTCAGGTGTTGAGCCTGGATTCCATGTTGGGCCTTTTTTGAGAATAAAAACGTAATAAATCGTCCTCCCGGTTGCTTCCGCATCTTTCCAAGCTTGTTTATCGTCGTATTCCATGGGACTCTCCTAAATCCATACGGGAGACATATGCCAACCGTATTCTGAAATATTCCTATTCGTGTTGCACGCATAGGATCGCGCCCCCGAACAAAAATTGAATGAACTTTGGGTTGATCCAATGAGAACCAAAATTTATTTGTAACAGGTCACGACTTTTCTAGAAAAGCGGTGTTATGACGAGCATGATACCAGATGTAACCAAGCCAGGG
>JAQBFV010000045.1:0-4803 GCA_032123035.1 Betaproteobacteria bacterium
TTAGCCGCAGATAAACGCCCAAAATCCGTAATTCGTGAATCGTCAGCCGTCAGTCATCACTTTTTCAGCGCTAGTCACGGTCAAAGGGGGTCAGTGTAAAGCTTCGCCTCTCGTCGGCACACCGACGGCAACAAAGGTACACTGAACCCGTTTTCCCACTATGATTCCCTAATCGACGGATCCTAGCCGGCAGATGAAGACACCGCATCATGGATTCACCCTGATTGAAGTGCTGATCGTCATGGCGATCGTCGCAATCCTGGCGTTGATGTTGGTACCCACCTATCAGGACAAGTTCATCCGGGATCAGATCGTGGAAGCCTCGCCGCTGGCCGACATCGCGAAAAAACGGGTCGCGGCTTCCTGGTCGGCCGTTCAGGCTTTCCCGCGCGACAACAAGTCGGCCGGCCTGCCGGCCGCCGACAAGATCGTCAGCAACTACGTCAGCGCGACCTTGGTGCAGGACGGCGCAATTCACATCACGTTCGGCAACAGCGCGAACGGGCAGATCATGGGCAAGACGCTCAGCATACGCCCTGCCATCGTCCCCGACGCGCCCATCGTTCCTATTGCATGGGTGTGCGGGAACGCCGCGGGCCCTGAAAAAATGAAGGTCAAGGGCAAGAACAGAACGAACATTCCCGTAAGCTACCTTCCGTTCAAATGCCGCGCCCGCGCCACAACCAAATAAAGCGTGACTGGTGCCTAGTGTTGAAGAAGTGACGACTGACGGCTGACGGCGCTAAGGCCGATGATGAGTAACTGCTCTTAATTCTTGCTTCTCCCGGCGTCTTGGCGGTTCAATGTTGGAACTTATCGGCGTTCATCGGCGGCTAATCGGATCTGATCTGGCTCTTGGTTTTCGGTGTTTTGTATAGATTGATCTGTGTTTATCTGCGGTTGAATGTTCTTGGTTTTCCGATTCACGATTCACGATTCACGATTCACGGAAGTTCGGATCCATACACTATTCATCATTCATCATTGTTCCAGTTCGTTCACGCTTTGCCATTATTTGCTCTTGCGAGCCAGGTAGACCGTGTTGGACGACTCCCCGCCTGAGTAGGGATTCGGGAAGGTCACAATATGAGACTCGGATGAATGGAATACGGTATCGAGCAGACGAGTGAATTCTGCATCCGGTGGATCGTTGGACCACAGCCCGAAGATTCCGCCGGGATGGAGCTTGTCAGCCAGGTTCCGAAGCCCCGGCGCCGTATAAAAAGCGCTGTTTCCCGGGTTAAGCCAATGGCTGGGTGAATGATCAATATCCAGCAACACTGCGTGAACCAGCCGGGTCGGGGCTGCACGATCGAATCCGCCGCCGGATGATGATGCAACTTCGAAGAAATCGGCATGGACAAGGGTGCAACGGGGGTCCGACACCAATTTCTTCCCAAGCGGCACGAGGCCTCGACGATGCCAGTCCATAACGGGTTCCATCACCTCGACGACCATGAGCGAACGGACTGACGGGTCTTCCAGGGCCGCAGCCGCTGTATAGCCCAGACCCAATCCGCCGACCACGATGTCCAAGCCGGTGCCTTCAAGCTCGGCGAGCCCGAGTCTCGCAAGCTGAATCTCGGCCTTGGTAAACAGGCTGGACATCAGGAACTCGTCGCCGAGCTTCACCTCGTAGAGAATTTCCCCGTCGAGTTTGGGGTCCGCCCGGCGCCTGAGACTGATATCACCCAGCGGGGTTTCCTGGTAGTCCAGCTCTTCGAATTCGAACGTCATCTGCCAAATTCTATGGATTGATGCACGCGCACGACTCTCTCCGCTAGAGCGCGAGTTGCCCGGTCGTCTGCTCTCCCGCGAAAAAGCGCCGGATATTCTCCAGCACTCCCGCCACGTCCACCTCCCAATAGCGATCGGAGGAGCCTCCCGCCATGTGGGGCGAGAGTACGACGTTCGGCAGACTGATCAGAGGGCTGGGCTGAGGCAGCGGCTCCCAGCGGAAGACGTCCAGCCCGGCCATGGCGAGCTTGCCATCGCGCAGGGCCGCGCACAGAGCATCCTCGTCGATCAGGCCCCCGCGCCCCACGTTGATGACGCTGGCCGTCGGCTTCATGCGGGCGATACGCTCGCGGCTGAGCAGGTTTTCGGTCTCTGGCGTATGAGGCACCACCAGGACAAGGTAGTCCGCCGCCTCGATGAGTTCGTCGAGAAGCATATAGTGTGCGTCCAGCGCTGCCTCGATCTCCCGGGTGTGCTGGCGGCGCTGGTAATAGCAGATTCGCGGCCCGAAAGGACGCACGCGACGGGCGATCTCGGCCCCGATGTCGCCCAGGGCCACGATGCCAACGGTCGCTTCGAGCAGGTCGCTCACGCCCGGAACCTTGATCCAGTGGTCATGGTGAACGTTTTGTTGCCCGGTCTGCTGGGGAACAAAGCCCAGTTCTAAGTAGCGTGCCTCTGCGACCACGCGATGGCACTCCAGCAGCCGTCGTGCGCAGGCCAGCATGAGAGCCATAGCATGGTCCGCGACAGTGGCATTGCGGATGAGCGAACGCGTGAAAACGGGGATGCCTTTTTCGCGCGCGGCGGGGAGATCGATGTTCTTGCAGTCGATTCCGAACTTCTGGATCATCCGGGCGTTTCTGGCGGCATCCAGCACCGCCCGGGTGATCGCCGCCTTGTATGCAAGGATCACATCCGCATCAGCTGCGGCGGCGGCGATGCCCTCCTCAGTGATGGCCTTGGGCACCACCACTGTGAAAGGCCTGCCCTTGGCCATGGTTTCCACCTTCCAGGAGAACCGGTAGTCCATGCCGTCGGGCACGAGCACGCGTGTCGCGTCGCTCACAGACGAACCCCGTTCATGATTCTTCCCTCAAACTCGCGACCCCGGTTCACCATCACCGCACCTTGAAAACGAGTTTGCCGCGCAGGTGGCGTCCCTCGCTCACCGCATGGGCTGCAGCGGCTTCCGATAATTTATAGGTCGTGATCTCGGGGACGCGAACGGCGCCGCTGGTAATCAGGACGGCAGTGCGATCGAGATGTGCGCGGTCACGCCCGACTTTGGGACGCAGCGATACAACGTCGGCACGCGGTGAAGCCGGCGCCGTGTTCCCGGAGGCAATGAACGCCGCGCGTCCGCCTGGTCGCAGCACGGCGAACGAGCGCTTTGCTACGTCGCCGCCGACGGTGTCGAACACCGCGTCGCAGCCAGACACCGCTTGTGTGACGTCCTGCGAGTTGTAGTCGATGATCTCGTCAGCGCCGAGACTGCGCAGGTAGTCATGATTCGCCGCGCTCGCAGTCGTGATCACGCGGGCGCCGATGGTTTTGGAGAGCTGTATCGCGAAGCTGGCGACACCGCCCGCGCCACCCTGGATCAGTATCGTTTCACCGGACTTCAGTTGCAGCGTGTCCTCGACCGAGCAAAGTGCGGTAAGGCCGATCAGCGACACCGCCGCGCATTCGACGTGCGTAAGTTTCTCCGGCTTTCTCGCCACAATCGCCGCCTTGATCGCGATTTTCTCCGCGTAAGCCGCTTCCTGCCCAACATCGCAGACGCCGAAGACCGCATCTCCGATCGCGAACTCCGTCACTCTGTCGCCCAGCGCCCTGACAACGCCGGAGAAATCCCGTCCCGGAACGTACGGAAAGTTGGTGATCGGCGCGTAGTGGCCGGCCCGCACCTTCCAGTCAGCGCCGTTGACGCTGGCCGCATGTACGTCGACGAGCACCTCGTCGGGCCCGGCAACGGGATCTGGCACTTCGCCATACTGCATCACCTCCGGCGCGCCGTGTTGCATGAAGTAGGCTGCTTTCATCTTCCCTCCAGGAATTTTGTTCGTCGGACGGTAGTCGGTTACGGCGTTAGCCGCGGTGCAAGGCCAAGAATGGGCCCTGTTGAATCCACAGATCTCGACAATTCCGGCTTTTTAGACGGCTGCCACCAGCGTATATGCTGCCATTGCGATTACTGAAAGCGAGCCCCAAGTCCAACAGAATGCGCGGACATCGTGTAGTTGAGCTGTCACGTAGGCAACGAAATGTGCTGCCCGGGAACCGACGTAAGTCCAGATCAATATTTGAGCCAATAGCAATGGCGGATCAGCCAGTACTAGCAGGAACCCGGCTGCGAGAAAGCCGGGGATGCTCTCCAGGTCGTTCAAATTAATTCGGCGCGAGCGATCCACATGCTCGTTGACCTCAAGTTGCGTGGGTTCCGGTTTGGGGTTGAGGGGACTTTTCTTGGCATCTTCGGGACTGCGAAATCCACCCCCTGCCTTCATCATCCGTACGACCGTCATCCAGGGTTGGAGCATCAGCTTCAGGATCATGATGCTGGCGGCCAATACATAGGTTTGAAACACGGGATTTTCGAGGCTCAGTATTGCGGTATCGACAGACATGACACATTGCTCCCTATCTCACAATGATCAATGGGGTCTGCCCCCATTGGTTTAAGAAATGACGGCTGATGACTGACGACTGACGACTGACGACTGACAAAAAAGCTTCACCGCAAAGGGCGCCGAGGAAAACAAGAGCGTTAAAGCACAGACACTAAGAACACTAAGGACACTAAGGAAAAACAACAACTAAACCGCGGAGACACGGAGACAAGCAGGATTAAATTTGAACCGCCAAGACGCGGAGGACGCTAAGGAAAAGAAAAGCTTTACCGCGGAGGCCGCAAAGGACGTCAAGGAAGAGATAAGCCTCACCGCGGAGAACGCCAAGGACGCGGAGGGAACTTAATCAAAAACCGAACCGCAAGGACGCAAAGACAACGCCAAGGGTGGCATAGAGCCAACGCTCTCGGTTTTCCTTCATCCTTCATCCTTC
>JAQBFV010000046.1:0-27947 GCA_032123035.1 Betaproteobacteria bacterium
GGAGTTCGACGTGAAAGTCCGAGCATCAGTGAAGGCCTTCTGCAAGAACTGCAAGGTGATCCGCCGATCGGGGGTGGTGCGGGTGATCTGTACCAACCCGCGCCACAAGCAGCGGCAGGGCTGAGTTCGTTTGATGGAACAGCCCATTTTTATTTGAAAATTAGCGAGTTACGCGCTAAAATCGCCCACTTTTCATCCTGAGGTTACGCATGGCCCGGATCAGCGGAGTCAACATACCGAATCAGCAGCATACCGAGATTGCACTGACCTCGATCTTTGGTATTGGCCGCTCCCGCGCACGCATGATTTGCGAGGCTGCGGGGATCAACCGCGCGGCCAAGATCAAGGACTTGTCCGATACCGAGGTGGACAAATTGCGCGAGCAGGTTGGCAAGCTCGCCGTCGAAGGCGATCTGCGGCGCGAGGTCTCCATTAACATCAAGCGCCTGGTCGATCTCGGCACCTGGCGGGGCAAGCGCCACCGGGCCGGACTTCCGGTGCGCGGCCAGCGCACGCGCACCAATGCGCGTACGCGCAAGGGCCCGCGCAAGGCGGCGATCAAGACCATCAAGGCGGTAACGGCCTAAGGACGAATCGATATGGGAAAAGCCAGCACCAGGGTACGCAAGAAGGTCAAGAAGAACGTGGCCGAAGGCGTCGCCCACATTCACGCATCCTTCAACAACACGATCGTGACCATTACCGATCGCCAGGGTAACACGCTGGCGTGGGGGACTTGCGGCAGTAATGGTTTTAAGGGTTCGCGCAAGAGCACCCCCTTCGCGGCCCAGATCACTGCCGACCGCGCCGGCAGGCTTGCGCAGGACTGCGGGGTGAAAAATCTTGAGGTGCGCATCAAGGGCCCCGGCCCCGGACGCGAGTCCGCGGTGCGCGCGCTCAACGCCGTAGGTTTCAAGATTACTCAGATTGCTGACGTGACGCCGGTGCCGCACAACGGTTGCCGTCCGCCCAAGAAGCGGCGCGTCTAAGGGAGACTCAAACGTGGCCAGAAATCTCGACCCGAAGTGCCGACAATGCCGCCGCGAGGGGGAGAAGCTTTTCCTCAAGGGCGAGAAGTGTTTTACCGATAAGTGTGCCATCGAGCGCCGCAACTATCCGCCGGGGCAGCACGGGCAGAGGCACACCCGGCTCTCGGGCTATGGGGTGCAGCTGCGCGAGAAGCAGAAGGTGCGCCGCACGTACGGGCTGCTCGAGCGCCAGTTTCACAAGCTCTATCTCAAGGCCGACCGCGGCAAGAGCGTGACGGGCGAGGAGTTGCTCCGGTTGCTGGAGAGCCGGCTCGACAACGTGGCTTATCGCATGGGCTTCGGCGCGTCGCGCACCGAGGCGCGGCAGATCGTCCGCCATAACGGCGTTCGAGTGAACGGCAGGCGGGTGAACACACCCTCATTCATTTGCCGCCCCGGGGACGCCATCGAGATCGCGGAAAGCGCCAAGCAGCAGCTGCGGATCAAGGCCGCCGCGGAAGCCGCCGAAGGCCGCGGCTTTCCGGAGTGGCTGGAGGTGGACCCGAAGGCACTCAAGGGCATATTCAAGGCGCGTCCGCAGCGCAGCGAGATTTCCTCCACGATCAACGAATCGCTCATCGTCGAGCTTTACTCGAAGTAAACCGCAAAGGTATCCGAGCCATGCCAAGCACCGATTTTCTGAAGCCCCGCATTATCGACGTACAGAACATCTCGCCGTATCACGCCAAGTTCACCATGGAGCCGTTCGAGCGCGGGTATGGCCACACGTTGGGCAATGCGCTCCGCCGCACGCTGCTCTCATCGATGCCGGGCTATGCGGCAACGGAGGTCAAGATTACCGGGGTGCTGCACGAGTATTCGACCCTCGATGGCGTGCAGGAGGACGTCGTCGACATCCTCCTCAATCTCAAGGGCATCGTGCTGAGGCTACACAACCGCGAGGAGGCATTGCTCTCGCTCAAAAAATCGAGTGAGGGTGCGGTCACAGCCGGTGACATCGAGTCGACGCACGATGTCGAGATCGTCAATCCCGATCACGTGATCGCGCATCTTGCGGCTGGCGGCAAGCTCGACATGCAAATCAAGGTCGAGCAGGGCCGTGGCTACATTGCGGCAACGACGCGCAAGAGCATCGGCGATGAGGGGCGCAGCGTGGGCAGCATCCTGCTCGACGCCTCGTTCAGCCCGGTGCGGCGCGTAAGCTACGCCGTGGAGGCAGCGCGCGTCGAGCAGCGCACCGACCTTGACAAGCTCGTCGTGGACGTCGAGACGAACGGCGCGATCGACCCGGAAGAGGCGGTGCGCTATGCCGCGCGCATTCTCGTCGAGCAGCTCGCAGTGTTTGCCGAGCTGAAGGGCATGCCCGCGCAGATCGAAGAGAAGAAGCAGACGCAGATCGATCCGATCCTGCTGCGTCCGGTGGACGACCTTGAGCTGACGGTGCGCTCCGCGAACTGTCTCAAAGCGGAAAACATCTATTACATCGGCGATCTGATTCAACGTACCGAGACAGAGCTCCTCAAGACGCCGAACCTCGGGCGCAAGTCGTTGAACGAGATAAAGGAAGTCCTCGCGTCTCGCGGACTTACCCTGGGAATGAAACTCGAGAATTGGCCCCCCGTCGGGCTGGAGAAAGTACCGGGATGAACGCAGAACCAATGATGAGTGCAAAGTGCAAAGTGAAACAGCCAGAACGATGAACGGTTGACGAGCGAACTACATGTTCATCACTCATCACTTTTTACTCATCACTAGGGGTTAGTCATGCGTCACCGTCACGGCTTAAGAAAGCTCAACCGTACCACCAGCCATCGCCTCGCGATGTTGCGCAACATGACGAATTCTCTGTTGCGGCACGAGTTGATCAAGACCACGCTGCCGAAGGCCAAAGAGTTGCGGCGCGTCGTGGAGCCCATCATCACGCTCGGTAAAAAGCCCTCGCTCGCCAATCGCCGCCTCGCGTTCGACCGCTTGCGCGACCGCGACATGGTGGTAAAGGTGTTCGGCGAGCTTGGGCCGCGTTACGCAACGCGCAACGGAGGCTATCTTCGCATTCTCAAGGCCGGCTTCAGGAAGGGCGACAATGCGCCGATGGCCATGGTCGAGCTGATGGACCGTCCCGAGCCGAGTGTTGAGCAGGCCGGGGACGCCGGTGCGAAGGCCGCAACGAACAAGGAGGGGGCTCGCGGAGGGAGAGGGGCTAAAAAAGAAGAAGACGCCGCGAAGGCAGCATAAAAAGGCGAAATATTTGTTTTAGGAGCCGGCCGCGGGCCGGCTTTTTCTTTTCTGAGCCGCCGATGAACGCCGATGAACGCCGATAAGATTAAAAGCAGTTAGCCACAGAGAACACAGAGAGCACAGAGAAAGACAGGATCAATAAATCAACCGCGAAGACCGCCGAGAGAAGCAAGAGATAGACAGGATTGACAGGATTAAAACAAAACGATTCCCCTCCTGCCTGAGGAGGGGTGGATGCGAAGCAGACGGGGTGGTGGGAGGGCATCCCTTATCCCTCGGATTGAACCGCCAAGCACGCCAAGTGACACAATGATGAAACCGCAGATAAACGCGGATAAGATCAACTTATAAAACAAAACATATTAGCCGCCGATGAACGCCGATAAGAACAAGAACCAAAACAGAAAGGATTCAGGGGATTCAGGGGATTCAGAGCCAACCTTGTGAACCTTGGTCGATTCACGATTCACGAATCACGGCTTCATTGGCTGATTGGCGGCGCCAGGGCTTACAATTTCCCGATGCTGAACGAGCTCGAACTGACGGGTCGCGCACGCACACACGTGGTGCAGCGCGACGACCTCGAAGGGGCGCTGCAGCACGAGGCGCTGGAGCCGTTCCTCGCGATGAAGGAAGCAGCCGCGGGCGACGGCATCGAAATCCGGATCGTCAGCTCGTTCCGGGACTTCGCGGCCCAGCAGCGCATCTGGGACCAGAAGTACCTGGGCGAGCGCCCGCTCTACGACGCGCACGGAAATGCGCGGGAGCACGGGGGGCTCAGCGCTGACGAGTTAGTCGATGCCATCGTCTGCTGGAGCGCGGTTCCGGGCGGCAGCCGTCACCATTGGGGCACCGAGATCGACGTGATCGATCGCGCTGCGCTCCCGCCCGGCTATCGTGTGCGTCTCCTGCCGGAAGAGGCGCAGCCTGGCGGCGTGTTTGAACGGTTGCATCGCTGGCTGGACGGGAACATGAGCCATTTCGGCTTCTATCGGCCCTACCGGACTTTCCGGGGCGGCGTACATCCGGAGACATGGCACTTGAGTTACGCGCCGGTTGCGACGCGCGCGCTGGAGATGCTGACGCTTGCTGTATTCGAGGAAGCCGTGCGTGCGAGCGGCATTCAGGGCAGGGAACGCGTGCTTGCGCGCAGTGGCGAGATCTATCGCCAATACGTTGCGAATGTGGACGCGCCGGATTTTGTGGGCCGTGCAGGGTTGGCCTGACTCATGGCCATCTTTCTTTTCACGGATTTCGGCAGCGCTGATATTTATGTCGGCCAGGTCAAGGCGGCGCTGCTGGAGTATGCCCCCAGGCAATCCGTGGTTGATCTCCTGCACGACGCGCCATCGTTCAACATCAAGGCAGGCGCGCACCTGCTGGCGGCGCTGTTGGCCCGCGTCCCATCAGGCGCGGTCGTGCTGGCAGTCGTGGACCCTGGCGTTGGGAGCGCGCGCGAGGCGGTGGCTGTCCGCGCCAACGGGCGTTGGCTCGTTGGCCCGGACAACGGACTGCTCTCTGTCGCTGCCGCCCGCGCGAGGAAGCACGAGGCCTACACCATCGGGTGGCGGCCGAAGGAGCTGTCCAGCTCTTTTCACGGCCGCGATTTGTTCGCGCCTGTCGCCGGCTTGCTCGCGCGGGGCAATCGCAAGAGCGCAAGACTGCGAAAGGCCCGACTAGCCGTAACTTTCGGGGCAGATGATCTGGGCGAAGAGATTTACGTGGACCATTTTGGCAACGTCGTAACGGGGCTACGCGCGAGCGCACTTGCCCACGATCGCGTTCTGCTCGTGAACGGGCGCCAGATTCCGTACGCCCGAGTCTATTCGGAGGTCCCGCAGGGGCAGCTGTTCTGGTACGAGAACAGCCTTGGGTTGGTGGAACTTGCGGCCAACTCGACGAGTGCCCAGCGGATACTCGGGATCTCGCCCGGTAATCCGCTAGGTTTAGAATCCCTCAATTCTTTCCCACGCGCGGACCCAGCATGAACCAGATGACGAGGCCGAGGAGGGGCAGCACTAACACCAGCACGATCCAGAGTGCCTTGTTACCGGGCGCCGCCTTGCTCTGCGCGATCTGGACGATGGCCGCGATATCCGCAATCAGAATCAGCAGTGCAAATATCCCGCCGACCTCGAAACCCATGTTCGTGCTCCTTCCCGCGATGTCACGCACTGAACCGGAGGTCGGCTCCGTAAGGTTTGCTCGGGTAGTGGAACGCCACGGGGCCATCGGGCAATGAGTCCACGAACTGGCGCACGAACGGATCGCGGGACGCCTTCACCTCCTCGACGCTGCCGCCCCAGATCACGACGCCATCCGAGATGAAGTAGGCGTAGTCAACGATCTTCAGCGATTCAACGACGTCATAGGTCACGACGATCGATGTGGTGCCGAGCGCGTCGTTCAGCCGCCGGATGAGGTTCGCGATCACATTGAGCGAGATCGGGTCGAGCCCGGCGAACGGCTCGTCGTACATGATGAGCATCGGGTCAAGAGCGATCGCGCGGGCGAGCGCGACTCGGCGCGTCATGCCGCCGGAGAGCTCGCTCGGCATCAGGCCATTGGCGCTGCGCAGCCCGACCGCGTGGAGCTTCATCAGCACCAGGTCGCGAATGACCGGCTCGGGCAGGTCCGTCAGCTCGCGCATCGGGAAAGCGACATTGTCGAACGTGGATAGATCGGTGAAGAGTCCGCTCTTCTGGAACATCATTCCCATTTTGCGGCGCAGCCGGTAGAGCGCATCGTCATCCAGCCCGTGAACCGTCTGGCCTTCTACTTTCACGTGGCCCGCGTCGGGACGCATCTGGCCACCGATCATGCGCAGCAACGTCGTCTTGCCGCAACCGCTGGCGCCGAGGATTGCGACCAGCTTGCCGCGCGGCACGTTCAGGTCGATGCCGTTCAGGACCTGATTCTCCCCATAGGCGAACCTCAGGCTCTTGATCTCGATCAACGTGTTGTCTGGCATTTCTCTAAACCTCTCCCGGGCGTCACTCGATTTCGGGACAGTTTACAGAAAAGCGATGATGAAAGCGCCCACGGCAGCGGTTAGCGTCGCGGCGAGGAACGCGTTGCGATCGGGGTCGCGCCACAATCGGGCCAAAGAAGTGGGACGGCCAGTGGTTTGGTGGAGCGAATCCCCTTCGGCTGCCAACGCGGTGAGCTGCCGCAGGCCTTCCGCGGAATCGAACCGTCGCGACAGCGCAAGATGGAGGCCGGTAACGGTTGAGAATCCCGCCGCGACGTTCATCGCAGTCAGAGCCGCAGCTGGATCCCGTGGGATGGTTCGCTCCGCCTCTTTGGGAACGCCAATAGTGGCATCGATCTCTAAGTCCAGCCGGCCGGCAGACCCGCTCGCCATCGGTGGAATGTCCTGCAGCTCCGGCAGCTCCGCGAAGCACATGCGCAGGTCGGCCGCCATTTCGGCGGCGCTCTGGTAACGCGCGTCGGGCTCCTTCTCCAGCGCCCTGGCGACGATGAGATCGAGCATCGCAGGGAGGGAAGGATTCACCGCGCTGGGCGGACGCGGCGTCGCGACCGTGATCTGCTGCATGAGCTGGGCCATGTTGGGAGCGGTGAAAGGCGGCGTCCCGGCCGCCAGCTCGTAGAGCACGACGCCGAACGAGAAGATATCGGCGCGGCGATCGACGCGCTTTCCCGCTACCTGCTCAGGGGACATGTATTTCGGCGAGCCCAGGATCGCCCCGGTCTGTGTCCTGACGTCGGAGGTGCGCATTCTTGCGATCCCGAAATCCATAATTTTCGCGTGGCGGCCGCGCACGATCATGACATTGCCCGGCTTGATGTCGCGGTGGACCACACCACGCTCGTGCGCAAACGCCAGCCCTTCGGCCACCTGGGCGGCGATATCGAGCGCGAGCCACAACGGAACCGGACCTCGCGCCATCACCTCGCGTAGCTCGACGCCTTCGAGCAGTTCCATCGCCATGTACGCGATGTCGCCCTCGCGGCCGATGTCGTGGATCGTGATCAGGTTGGGGTGATTCAGCCCGCCTGCCGCCCTCGCTTCCTGGAAAAATCGTGCCTCATACTCGATGCGCTCGGCTTCATCCGTGACGAAGGTAATGGTCTTGATTGCGACGATGCGCCCCAGCAGGGGATCCTCGGCCTTGTAGACCACGCCCATCGCGCCATGCCCGAGCTCCCCGAGGATGCGGTAGCGGCCCAACTGCGAGAGGGTATTACCCGCCATGGTCAGAGCCCGTCCTGAGAAACTTTCTGAAGTCGCCGATGGACGCCCCGAAACCGGTGCATAGTGAATGGTGAATGGTGAATGGAGCAAAACGGCGCGTCGCGCACCTCGATTTCCTATTTCCCATTTCCTATTACCCGCTAGTCATCGGCGTTTATCTGCGTTTATCTGCGGCTAATGTTTTTGATTCTATTACGCGTACTTAAAAGCCGAGTCGGCGCCGCAGATCGTTCATCAGGCGGCGGGCCGCGCTGGGCCTCTTCTTTCGCACGAAAGCGTGCTTGACGATCACGACTTCGGACGACTCGAGATTCACCTCCACATAGACTGGCGCGAACTTTCCGTGCACGACCTTGATGGTGTGGGATCCTGGACTCACTTTCAGCCGTGCCAGCGGCGGGGTCGTTCCCTTCCGAACGCCGTCGATGTAGACATCACCCTTGGGCTTGATTGCAAATTCAATGACGGCTGGCGCAAGGGGCGGTGGTAGTGGCTTTGGCGCTGATAGTGGGGCGGGTGCGGTCGCCCTCGACGCAGGCGCTGACACGGCGACGGAGCGCATCGTGCGCGCGCCAAAACCCGCCGCCAGGATTGCGATTACTGCGAGCAACGCGAAGGCGATCCGCCGCCGCTGGTGCGCCCGGGCGGCGCGGGGGTCGAGCGTGTAGATCTCGTGGGTCCGCAAGCTGGAATCGGTGAACATGCCCGTGTGCTTGAGCTCTTCCGCACGACCGGGGGCAGAGGCTTCCAGTGCTTCGTGGAACGATCGCGACGCGAGAAACCGGCCCGGGGTGGTGGCTTGCGACAGTGTCATTGCCGTAACGAGCCCGTCCCCCATCAGCCCCTGACCCCGAAAATCATCGGCGACGGGTGTGACGGGGCCATAGTTGACCCCGATGCACAAGGGCAAGTCCGCCGCGCCCGCCTGCGAGCGTTCTGCGATATCGAGTGCTTCCTTGGGGCTCCCGAGCACCACGATTGCGGCCCCATCAGGGACCTCGAGGACGATGCGGCCGGTGGCCGGGAGCGGCCGTATGACCTCCCCGACGAGTGCCTCGAGCCGCGCTTTGAGCCTGACCTGCTCAGCTACCGGCCTGCGGGTGTATTCCCTGAGCTTCAGTACGATCGCGCTCGCAAGGGCGAAACTGGACGTGATCTCGTGCGTGTCGGTTACCGGCGCCATGCTCCTGCTATTTTACTGTGCTTGCCGCGGCGCGCGCCGGGCGTATTGCTCAATCGGCGACGCTCTTCACCGTCTGTCCCGTGCGAGCGGCGTGTTGCCGGGGAAAGGCCGGTCTCTTATGATGTTCGATTCATCCCCGTCCGGGAGCCACAGAGTGAATTTCGGGAGTACGCCATGACTGCGATCACGCGCGAGGTCGCCCACTTCGTCGCTGGAACTTCTTACGAGACGCTGCCGGCGGAGGTGCGCGAGCGCGTTAAGGCGCTCGCGCTCGACCTCGTCGGTATCGCGCTGTGCGCCCGCCACGATGCGGAATCCACGCGGGCGATGGTTGCCGCCGTCAGCCGGCTCGGCTTGGCAAGCGGCGCCTGCACCGTGATCGGGGATACCACTGGTTACTCTCCTGCTGGGGCCGCCATGGTGAATGGCACGCTTGCCCATTCGCTCGATTTCGATGATACCCACGCGCCAGGCTCTCTGCATCCGAGCGCGCCAATCGTGCCGGCCGCATTCGCCGCTGCCGAGATGACCGGAGCCGACGGGAAAGCGGCGATCGCGGCCATCGTCGCCGGCTACGAGGTACAGATCCGATTGAGCCTCGCGCTCGACCCTGCGGCGCACTACGATCGGGGCTTTCACCCGACCGCGACCTGCGGCGCCTTCGGCGCGGCCGCCGCTGCCGGGCGGCTGCTCCAGCTCGACCCGGAGGGTTACGCCAATGCCTTCGGGATCGTGCTCAGCATGTCGGCGGGCTCGATGCAGTTCCTGGTCAATGGCGCCTGGACCAAGCGCTCTCACGTCGGCCATGCCGCGTTGTGCGGTCTCATCGCGGCGACGCTGGCGCAGGAAGGCTACAAGGGCGCAAGCGATGCCATAGAAGGCAAGTGGGGTTTCCTGCATGCCTACGCGCCCGCCGCGGATGCGGCGAAGGTAGTGGACGGGCTAGGCCGCCGCTGGGAGACGCTCAAGATCGCGGTGAAACCCTACCCCTCCTGCCGCTACAGCCACGCCGCCCTCGACGGGATACTCGCGCTGGCCCGCGAGCACGGCATCCTGGCGGGGGAGGTGGAAGCGGTCACAGTTGGCCTGCCCGAGCCGGGCTGGAAAATTACCGGTGACCCGGAGCCGGTGAAGCAATCGCCGAAGTCGGTCGTGGACGGGCAGTTCTCCATGGCGTTCTGCGCCGCCGTGGCGCTGCAAACCGGCGGCCTCGTGTGGGACGATTACGCGCGTCACCTTGGCGATTCCGCCACACTTGCGTTGTGCAAGAAGGTGCAGACCCGGATTGATCCGAAAGCACAGGCCGATTTCCCGGCCGAACTGAGCGGGAGTGTGCAGATCAGGACAACGCGGGGCACGTTCGAGACTTACGTGCGAGTACCGAAAGGCGAGCCGGCGAATTTCCTCTCTGCGGCCGAGTTGCGTGCCAAGTTCGACGGGCTCGTCGGTCCTTACCTCTCCGCGCGTCGCCGCGACGAGCTTGCGGATGCAGTGCTAGCGCTCGATCAGGTGAAGGACGTTGGCGCGCTGCTGCGCCTCACGCGGCCCGACGAGACGAGCGGGCGCCGCGTCGCGGCCGCCGGCCGGTGAACAGCCGGCGGGACCGAAGCGGCGGCCGATAATGGTGATGAAAAATAGTGATGAGAAATGATGATGAAAACCGCAGAAACTGCGATACATCACCAGTATCCATCACCAGTTTAGGCTCTCAAATGACAATCGAACGCAAAGAAATCGGACCAAACCGCTACCGCGAGTCCTTCGGCCGCTATCTCGAGGACTTCAAGGTCGGCGACGTGTACGAGCACCGGCCGGGGCGAACGATATCGGAAGCCGACAACACCTGGTTCACGCTGCTCACCATGAACAACCATCCGCTGCACTTCGATGCCGCCTATTGCGCAAAGACCGAGTTCGGGCGGCCGCTGGTGAACAGCTGCCTGACACTGGCGATGGTTGCCGGCATGAGCGTGAGCGATTTGAGCCAGAAGGCGGTCGCCAACCTCGGCTGGGACAAGGTCCGGCTCACGGCGCCGGTGTACGCCGGCGACACGATCTACGCCGAATCCGAGGTACTGGTGGTGCGCGAATCGAAGTCGCGCCCGACGCAGGGAGTCGTAGCAGTGCGCACCACCGGCAAGAAGGCCGACGGCACAGTGTTCATGACCTACGAGCGCTCGATCCTGGTGCCCAAGCGCGGCCACGCCGTGGATGATATTGCCGACTACTGAGCCAATTCCACCGCCAGTGGATATTGGATAGACGGAGACGTGATGAATAATGGTGATGAGAAATGGTGATGGAAAATGGTGATGAAAACCGTACGGCGGTTGTACATCACCAGTACTCATCACCATTTCACGTCACCAGTAATCATCACCCGTAGAATTCGAGATCCCGGTAGCGGGCCTTTTTAGGTTGCTTTTGATGGGCGCAACGTCGAAGCCGGCTGTAGTAGATGAGCAGGAGGCGCTCATCCTGCAGAGCGTCGACCGGTTTCTCGAGCGCGACGTCCGGCCGGTCGCACACACGCTCGAGGCCACCGACACCTACCCCGCGAAAATCGTCGAAAAACTGAAGACGCTCGGGCTCTTCGGGGCCACGATCGCGCCCGAGTACGGCGGGCTCGGACTTCCGGCGACGATTTACGCGAAGATCGTCGAGCGGATGTCAGCGGTCTGGATGTCGGTCCCGGGCTTCTTCAATTCGCATCTCATAATGGCGGGGGCGGTGCAGCGCTTCGGCACCGAAGAGCAAAAGCGCCGCTATCTTCCGCGTTTCGCGAGTGGCGAGCTGCGCGGCGGCATCGCGCTCACCGAGCCCGATTGCGGCACCGATTTGCAGGCAGTCCGCACCCGCGCTCGGCGCGAGGGCGATCACTACATCGTCAATGGCGCGAAGACGTGGATCACCAACAGCGTCGAGGGCCAGATCCTGGCAGTTCTGGTGAAGACGAATCCGGACGCGCAGCCGCCGCACAAAGGCATGAGCTTGCTGCTGATCGAGAAAGGCCCGGGTTTCAAGGTTGTGCGCAAGCTCGAGAAGCTCGGCTATCGCGGCATCGACACGGGTGAGCTCACGTTCGAGGACTGCCGAGTCCCAGCCGCGAACCTGGTCGGGACGGAGGAGGGCCGTGGCCTGCAGCAGGTGTTGAACGGCCTCGAGCTCGGACGCATCAATGTCGCCGCGCGTGGAGCGGGACTCGCCCGCGCGTGCCTGGAGGAGTCGCTTGCCTACGCCCAGGTGCGCAAGACTTTCGGCAAGCCGATCGCCGAGCACCAGGCGATCCAGATCAAGCTCGCCGACATGGCGACCCGGGTGGAGGCTGCGCGCCTGCTGGTCGAGTCCGCCGCGAGCGCTTACGACGCGGGCGGGCGCTGCGACCTCGAGGCCGGCATGGCGAAGCTCTTTGCCACGGAGGCCGCGCTTGAGAACAGTCTCGAGGCGATGCGCATCCACGGCGCCTACGGCTACTCGAAGGAGTTCAACATCGAGCGCTACTATCGCGACGCGCCGCTGCTCGCGATCGGCGAGGGCACGAACGAGCTGCAGCGCATCATTATCGCGCGGGAGCTGGTCAAGCGGAATCCCGCCTAGGCGGGAAGAGGTGATGAATAATGGTGATGAAAGATGGTGATGATTACTGGTGATGAACTGCTACGCGTGCAGAACTCGTTGCCATTGCGCACCATCGGTTTTCATCACCAATTCTCATCCCCAGTTTCCATCACCATTAATCGTCACTTCTTACATATGATCGGCATATACCCTTGCATATCCGCGGCTCATGTGAGCGCGAAGGGGTTGCGGTGCTGCCGCTGAATGGCGTACGAGTGTTGGCGGTCGAGCAGTACGGGGCCGGCCCGTTCGGCACGATGTTCCTCGCCGACCAGGGCGCCGAGGTCATCAAGATCGAAAACCCGAACGACGGCGGCGACATGTCGCGCGCGATCGGCCCGCACTTCTTCACACCGGGCGACAGCGAGTTTTTCCACAGCTTCAACCGCAACAAGAAGAGCCTCACACTCGATTTGAGCCGCCCCGAGGGGCAGGGGGTGCTGCATGACCTGTTGCGCGGCGCCGACGCGTTGGCCTCCAACCTGCGCGGTGACGTGCCGGCGAAGCTCGGTCTGACCTATGAGCGCCTCAAGTCGCACAACCCGAGGATCATATGCGCGCACCTTTCTGCCTACGGACGCAGCGGCCCTCGCGCCGGCTGGCCGGGGTTCGACTACCTGATGCAGGCGGAGGCCGGCTACTTTTCGCTGACCGGCGAGCCCGGCGCGCCGCCGGCGCGCTTCGGACTCTCGATCGTGGATTACATGTCGGGACTCGGCCTTGCGTACGCGCTGCTCGCGGCGCTAACGGCAGCGCGTGCGACCGGTGTCGGGCGCGACATCGATGTCAGCCTGTTCGACATGGCGCTGTTCAACACTGCGTATCAAGCCACCTGGTACCTGAACGAGGGCGTCGTCACCGGGCGACTGCCACGGTCGGCGCACGCGGCATTGACGCCGTGCCAGCTCTACCGCACCCGCGACGGCTGGATTTACCTGATGTGCAACAAGGAGAAATTCTGGCCGGCGCTGTGCGGCAAGCTCGGCCGGCCCCAGTGGATCGAGGACGCGCGCTTCCGCCGGTTCCCGGATCGCCTGAAGCACCGCGATACTCTGACCGAGCTGCTCGACCGTGAGCTGAGCGAGCGCACGACGGGCGAGTGGCTCGCGCACTTCGCGGGCGCCGTTCCGGCGGCGCCGATCAACGATCTCGCGCAGGCTCTGGACAATCCCTTTGTGACGGAGCACGGCCGGCTGCAGACGCTGCCGCACCCGGTGAAGGGGTCCTACCGCATGGTCGCTTCCCCGATACAGTGTGCTGGCGAGGAGGCGCCGGCGCGCCCGGCGCCGGCGCTGGGCGAGCACACTGAGGTGCTGCTGCGCGAACTCGGCTACGACGCTGCGCGCATCGGGGCGTTACGCGATGCGAAAGTCATCTAGAAGCCGAACTGCGCCGGGGCGTCCGCGTCAGCCAGCGTTGCGGCCGCACGCAGGAGGCAGAGCTGGTTGGTGCCATCCGAGTGCAGGAAACTCGTTGCATCACGCAGGTACTTCTCGACGGGGTGCTCGTACATAATGGCCGCGCCGCCCAGCACCTCGCTCGCAAGCTTGCACGCCTCGAACGCCGTTTCCGAGGCGTTGACTTTTGCCAGGAGCCCCAGCGTGCGCGCCTCGGGGCGCTTGCGGTCTGCGAGCCAAGCCGTCTTCCAGATCTGCGTGCGCGACGCATCGAGGCGCATCGCCATCTGCGCAAGCATCATCGCCACGGCCTGCTGCTGCGCGAGCGGCCTGCCGCCCTGGACGCGGTCCTTCGCGTAGGCAAGCGCGTATTCGTAAGCTGCGCGCCCGACCCCGAGTACGGTCGCGGCCGCTTCGGCCTTGCTGCCGGGCATGAACTCGGCACGTAGACGGCCGACCATGCCTTCCCCAACCAGAAGGTTCGAGGCGGGAACACGGCAGTTCTCGAAGTGAAACGTCCCGTTCGTCGCCAGCCGCTGGCTGCTTTTCTCATGGAAGAAACCCACTCTGAAGCCAGGCGCATCGGAGGGGACAACGAAAACGCTGCCGCCTTCCCGAAGCGGCTTCGATGTATCCGTACGAGCGATCACGAAATAGAGCTTGGCCATGCAGCCATTCGAGACGTAGCGCTTGGTGCCGTTGATCACGTAATGATCGCCATCGCGCACCGCAGTGGTCCGGAAGTCGATGTCCGGCGCGTCGTAGTAGCCCTGATGGTCGGAGCCAGCGCCAGCCTCGGTAATGGCGATGGCCAGGGTCGCTTCGGGATCCTTCACGAACGGCGGAATGAATCGGCGCTGCTGCTCGGGCGTCATGGCATCCGCGAAAAGGTGCGCCATTTTCCAGCACTGATCCATAATGACCGCAAAGCCGAGGTCGCCTGCGGCGAGCTCCTCGCCGACGACGCACAACGTCAAAATGTCGACGCCGGCGCCGCCGTATTCCTTGGATACGCCCAGCGTGCGCAGACCGAGCTTGTCCGCCGCGCGGATCCAGTCCCAGGGTATTCGCTCCGCGGCGGTCGGCAGACGATCCCGGCGTAATACATCCGGCTTGATGACCTTCTCGGTAAAGTCTCGCGCAATATCGCGCCAGCGCAGCTGCTCCTCTGTTAGTGTGAAATCCATCGTTTTCTCCTCCAAACGCTGTCAATCTTGACCGACGACCAGAACGAGTGATGAGTACTGGTGATGAAAGGTGGTGATGATTACTGGTGATGTACGAACGTTTTAACGGGGTTCATCACCATTATTTCATCACCAGTTCCCATCACCATCATTCATCACGTCTTCGAGGCAATTCAATCAACGGCAAGATCCAGAATGCCGGGCTTGGGCGTGAAGCCGAGTCCCGGCGCTTCCGGCAGAGTGAGCGTTCCCTTTACCGGGCCGGGGGCGTTGTCGAACAGCGCCTCGACGCACTTCCAGCCCTGCCAGTGGAACTCGACGCGCCCGCCATTGGGCACGCCGCCGTGCAGGTGCATATTCATGTGCGGGTAGTTCCCACCCATGGCCAGCGGCACGTTGAAGGCCTGGGCAATACCCGCCGCCTTCAGTCCTTGCGTATAGCCGCCGATGTCACGAACGTTGGGTTGCAGGTAGTCCACCGCCTCGCGCACGAGATACTCGCGCAGGTACATGAGATCGCTGGTCGCGGTGCTTCCCGCCGCAATTGGAATCGTTGTCTGCGCCCGCAAGCGCGCCATCAGGCGCGGGTCACCCTGGAGCACCGGGTCCTCGAACCAGGTCAGATTGTAGGGCTCGCACAGTTTCGCGAGTCTGAGCGCCTGCGCAAAGGTCGCCCCCTTGTTGGCGTCCATCATCAGCTCGATTTTGGGGCCGACCGCCTCACGCAGGGCGCGCACGCGCTCCGCGTCCTGCAGAATGCTGGCGTCGGTCGGCTGGCCGAGGATCTCGTCGTAGTCGTGTGAGCCCGCCGCGACCACCATTTTGAGGCTGGTCTGCCCGTCCTTAATGAGCATGCGCGCGACCTCGATCAGCTCCTCGACGCTGTAGCGCGGCAAGCCGAAGGTAATGTAGGCAGGAACCTTGCTGTGCGCGCCGCCGAGCAGCTTCCAGATGGGCTGTCCGGTCGCTTTGCCTTTTACATCCCATAGCGCGACATCGACAAGACTCATCGCGCAGTTCCATGCGCCCATGAAATACTTGCGGGCGGTTGCCCAGAAGACGCGGGTGCGCACTTCCTCTGGTCGCAAGGCGTCCATCCCCTGGACCACCGGTGCGACCTCGCGGTTAATGAACTCGCGGATGCCGTACTTCAGGGGGTAAGTGGAGAGCGCATGACCCTTGAGGCCGTCGTCGGTTTCGACTTCGACAAAGTTGGCGATGGCGTGCTGCTGCTCCTTTACGAGAGGAAACGTGAACGGAATCCGCAGCAGTGAGCAGGTGACTTTACCGATCTTCACGATTTCCTCCCATCTGATGGTTTCTTAGAGCAACTAACATGATGAAACGCGCGTGCGTTGCGAGCCAAAATCGTCAATAGCGCGAAGCGAGGTGCAGCCAATATGTCGATATTGGCAAACCGAGCGACAAAGTTAGTGGCGATTTTCGCCGCAACCTCTTGTGGGCTGGCACGATTTTGGCCCAAAGCGCATCCATCTGCCCGCAATAAATTCGAGAGTTCAGTCAATAAATCTTCCATGGTTCCAGCCAAAATCGTGATAGCGCATCGTGTGTTTCATTATGTTAGGGGCTCTTAAGATTATGACAGGGAACGAGCGCGCCATAACGGCGTCGCCAAGTCAGAAGTCAGAAGTGTGAACAAAAACGCTGTCATGCAGGGTTCCTTTCGCCTTCTGCCTTCTGACTTCGGGTTGCGGTCGTGCTAGGATTGCCGCGCCGGAATCAAACGAAATCGAGATGACCACTCAACAGCCCCCTGCCAGTTCCATCGTCCATGATGCGCCGGTGGCCCCGGCTCAGCCGCGTGAATTCTGGGGAAGTGATCCAATCGCTGCCGTATTGCGCGAGCTCGATATTCCGTTCGTCGCGCTGGTCCCGGGCTCGAGCTACCGCGGGCTGCACGACAGCATTGTCAATTACCTCGGCAACCGCGCGCCTCAAATTCTGCTCACGATCCACGAGGAGAATACGATTCATATCGCGCAGGGCTATGCTAAAACGTCCGGAAGCATGATGGCGGCCGCAGTGCACGCCAACATCGGGCTCATGCGCTCGGTGATGGGCGTCTACAACGCGTGGTGCGACCGCACGCCGATCCTGCTTCTCGGCGCGACCGGCCCGTGGGACGCCACCCGTCGGCGCCAATGGATCGATTGGATACACACCTCTGCCGATCAGGGCGGTCTCATCCGTAACATCACCAAGTGGGACAACCAGCCGGGTTCACCGGCAGCGGCGATGGAAGCGGTGCTGCGCGCGGCGCAACTCGCCCAGATCGAGCCGCAGGGCCCGGTTTACGTGAATCTCGAAGTCTCGATGCAGGAACTTAAGCTTGACGCGATGCCGCCATTGCCGGACGTGAAGCGCTACGCGGTGCCGCGAGCAGTGCGCCCTTCGCCTGAGCTGGTCGCTGCCGCGGCGAAGCTGCTATCGGGTGCAAAGAACCCGGTGATTTTCATGGGGCGCTGCTCCCGCAGCCTCGAGGGCTGGATGCAGCGCGTTGCGCTGGCCGAAAAGCTCAATGCGCCCGTGCTTACCAACCTGAAGTCCGCGGCTGCATTCCCGACCGACCATCGCCTGCACGCGGCGCCGCCGGGTGCGTATCTCGAGCCGACCGCAGAGAAGCTTGTTGCTGCTGCCGACGTGGTGCTATCGCTCGATTGGCTGGACCTTGCCGGCACGCTCAGGCAGGTTTACGGTCAGAATCCGGTCGCGGCGAAGGTGATCCAGGTCTCGTGCGACCAGCACAGCCACCGCGGCTGGAGTATGGATCACCAGGGACTGCCCCCGGTCGACCTCTACCTGATGTGTGAGACCGATGCGGCTGTGCCGCTGCTGCTCGAGGCCGTGAGCCCGCGCATGGCGAGCGCGGCGATTCCGGCGCCAGAACCGCTGCCGCCGCTGCGCACTGACGCGCTCTCGCTGCGCGGCGTCGCGATCGCGCTCGAGGGCGCAACCCGCGGCGTGGACGTTTGTTATACGCGCCTGCCGCTGGGCTGGAACGGCGCCTATACGCAGTTCCGCCATCCGCTGGACTACATAGGCCATGACGGCGGCGCCGGCGTGGGCTCGGGGCCGGGCGTCACCGTCGGCGCCGGACTCGCGTTAAAGGGCAGCGGTCGCATTCCGATCGGGCTCATGGGCGACGGCGACTTCCTCATGGGCAACACCGCGGTCTGGACCGCGGCGCACTACCAGATTCCCGGCCTGATGATTGTGTGCAACAACCGTTCCTTCTACAACGATGAGCGCCATCAGGGACGCATGGCGGAGCAGCGGGGGCGCCCCGTGGAAAACAAGTGGATCGGCCAACGCATCGATGATCCCGACGTCGACATCGCGGGAATGGCGCGTGTGCAGGGCGGGGTCGGCATCGGTCCGGTGACGGATCTATCGGACCTGCAGCCGGCGATCGAGAAGGGCATCGAGGCCGTGCGCGCCGGGAAGGTATGCGTGATCGATGCGCGCGTGCTGCCGGGCTACGACGGCCGCGCTTAGGATTTAGCCGCAGATTTACGGATCATTTAACGCTGATGCAGTGCGGGATGCGACTCAAAACACCGTGAAGAGGTACTAAAGAACCGATTTGGCTCCGGACTGATCGCGCTTAATACTGAAATGTTCTTTCCATTTTCGCGCCGCGCGCATGCCGGAATAGTATTCCTCGTACTCATGGCCAATGGGGAATGGGGCGGGGTTGGGATGTTCGGACCAAACTCCCGCTTTACGCCGTGCCTCCCGAGCATCGATGAGGCCGTCGTTATAGCTTTCAAAGACGATCCAGCCGCCCGGTGAATCCAATTCGGCGGCGCGGTAGCGACCGTCCATTTCGATGGCCAGCTCGACCTGCCCCGCGCTCAACTCCAGGGGATCGGGAACGTTCTCATAGCCCAATTCCCGCAGCATATCGCCTGCGACCCAGGACATGATCTTTTGGTCGCGAAGGCTCAACTGTTCGCGGTAGACGCCAACATGGCGGTCGTTAATAGGGTGGGCCAGTGCCCAGTTATCCTTGGTTGCACCGCGCCGCTTGGCCGTCGGCGTCGTGTGAAATGCCATCAGATCATCCGTGTAATTTTCCCCCAAAAAGGTGCAGAGCCGGTGCAGATGATCGACCGGTGCCCGGACCAATTCTTCATACTTGATATCGAACCATTGATCAGCGGTCAGCTTCTTTCGGAACGCCAGCGCTGCCTCTTGCCCGTCTTTCCATATCCGGGCGGCGCTGTATATGTTCGTCGGACCAAAGGCCGAGTCCAAAAATTCGGCGCTCGCGTCCCGACCGTCCCGGTAGATGTAAACGAATTGGGCATTGGGAAAATCTTCAAGAATGCGATCCAGGTAGAAAATGTTATACGGCGTCTTCTCGCCCCACCGGGGCTTACTTTCATGCGCGGCATAGCGTTCAAACATCGCCGCAAACACACCAGCAAAACTTTGTTCTATTTCCGCCGCGCGCTCGGCGATTGCATTACCAAAAGTTTCTGGCTCGACGTCCATGCGCCAATAAGGCATGCGTAACCCATGTGCCATTTCGAGCGCGAGGGTGCGAAAATTATCGCTATTCCCAATAGCTCCATAGGTGTGCAGGTACGGCCTGAAACGGGGGTAATACCAAGTGACTTCCGGAACCGCGATGCGGGGGTGACAGCCTAGGATCGCCATCACCAGTGTTGTACCAGAGCGTTCGGAGCCTATGACAAATACAGGGCGTTCTTGAAGACTTATAGGCATGGGCGTGCCCCCTACGCCGCGCCGTTTGACAGCGCCATGGCGTCGATCAGACCCGCCTTGACCTCATCAACCTTTTGCTGGAATTCGTTGCTCGCGCGGCGTTGGTCACGGGCAATAGCAATTTTGAATTCGTTGACGATGTGCGCGGGTCGGCCGCCCAGTAACAGCACTCGGTCGCCGAGGTAAACTGCCTCTTCAATATCGTGAGTGACAAACAACACCGACTTTTGGGTCGCGCGCCAAATGCGCAGCAGTTCGTCCTGCAGGGCGGTCCGAGTGATTGCGTCAAGCGCACCAAAGGGTTCATCCATCAACAAGATATCTGGAGCGACCGCAAGCGCACGAGCAATACCGATCCGTTGAACTTGGCCGCCAGACAGTTGGTAGGGCCATCGGTCCCCGTAGTCTCCAAGGCCAACAAGATCCAATGTTGACTGGATCCTCTCCCGGCATTGTTCATCGGAAACCTCGATCCCCTCCAGACCCAGACCGACGTTTTCGCCGATCTTGCGCCAGGGCATCAGGTTCGCCGCCTGGAACACCATGGCAATTCGTCGCCGGGTTGGGTCGCGGGGCGTGTCGATCTTAACCGATCCCTCGTAAGGCGGGATTAGATCCGCGATCACGCGGAGCAGTGTCGACTTGCCGGCGCCTGAAACCCCCACCAGAGTCACGAACTCACCGGCTTCGACCGCAATATTGAGCTTGCGGAAGATGATGTTGTGCTCGTCCCCTTCGCCGAAGGCAACCGACAAGTCTTCGGTCTCGATCACCTTTGCCATGCGAGGATCCTGTTCTGAACGGCGACAAAGATGTAATCACTGATCCCGTAAAGCAGCGCGATTGAGAACATGTAGAGGATCACCACATTCGTCGCCAACAGCCCCGAAGCCTCCATCATGCGCTGGCCGATTCCTTCGATCCCAAACAACTCTGCCGCAACCACCGTCATCCAGCCTTGCCCCAACCCGGCACGGAGACCGCTGAGAATACCCGGTGCGGCGCCCGGCAGAATAACCTTCTTCAGGAGCGCGGGAAACGTCCGGTGACCAAACGCGCGCGCGACCTCGATCAAGTCCTTGTCAACCGCCTGAACCGCCGCCATGGCCGTAAAATAATTAATCCAGAAGATGCCGATCGAAATGATAAAGGCCGCGGCCGTCTCTGTAATTCCGAACCAGATAATTGCAAACGGAATCCATGCCAGCGGTGGGATTGGCCTGAGCACCCTGGCAAGCCACGCCTGAGACGCCTGAACCCGGGGAAACAACGCGACAAGAACGCCAAGCGTCACGCCTAGAACTGAACCAATAAAAAACCCGATGGCGTAGTGGCGGAAACTCGCCCACATCATCATGGGCCAGATACCTTCCTTGATTTCCGACACCAGACTTGGCGCGATGGAACTGGGCGGGGGCAAAAGCGTGGTGGATATCAAGCCGCTTTGCGAAATCCCCTCCCAGAACGCCAGAAACCCAATGAGCCCCGCAGCCGACAGCGCGTACCTGTGCGAGGTCTTCACCGGCCAATGCCCCCCCTGCTTTATCAGCCGTTACTTGGCGGCATCCTTGTAGATGCTGAGATCAAACAGGCCGTCCGTCGAGACCTTGGTGTTGATCTTGCTGCTCTTCTGAAATTTGGCCATGTATTCGGTCTGCTTCAGAATGCTGTTGGGGTCAGCCGAGAAGTTTGACGATGGCGATTTCAACGCCTTTAAAATGGTTGATTCCTTGAGCAGACCCTTGGCGATAAAGTCCGTCACGTACTTGGCAGCCTGTTCAGGATGTTCCTTGAGAAGCTTGGTCGCCTTGATGTGCAGTTCGACAAACGTGACGATGGCGGCGCGGTGTTCGGCCAAAATACGTTCGCGCACGGCGATGGTCGAACCCGGCTGACCTTTCATCATTTCGTCCGCCCGGACGACAACCTTGGCATCTTTAAGCTTCTCTTCAACGATGGTCAGGATCGGTTCCAAGATACCCGCCGCATCGACCGAACGCGACAACAAGGCTTGTTGAACTTTGGATGCACCCATGCCGATCAGCTCAACTTCATTTAAATCCATGCCCAGAGATTTGATCAGCCAGTGCCGGGTCACCGTATCAGGAACAGAGCCCTTGGGGAAACTCGCGATCTTGACCTTGCGGCCCTTGTCCTTGGCGAATTTACGCAGCGCTTCCTTGGAGCCGTACTTATCAAAATACTTGACCAGTTCACCCTGCGCAATAACGGCGATTTGTTCAGTGATGCCGGCCGCCACAACCTTCAGCTTCACGCCTTTCCCCCGGGTCACCATGGCGGGCCCGATACCAAAGCACATCATGTCCATCTTGCCGGATGCGATGGCCTGAACAATGGCAGGTCCGCTGGCAAACTTGGTTAGCTTTAGATTGAGCCCCGCCTTTTTAGTCCAACCCATGCCTTCCATCACAAATAACTGGCTGCAAGGAATAATTGGCATATAGGCCATTTCCAGTGTGGTTTCGGCCTGGACTTGGCTTTGAGCGCCGATGACGAGCACAGCGGCAACCGCGGCCCCCAAAAGTGCTTTTAGCTTAAGCTTCAACATGATTTACCTCCTCAATGGTTCGTATTGTTTTGTTTCTATTTCTACGCTTTTTTAAACCCTACCAGGTGTGGCGGTGGGGTCAACTCTCCGCGCACGTCCGACCATGCATCCATACCGCCGCCCACGTGGCAGACGTTTCAGATTCCGGCCTTTTGCACGACCTTCAATGCCAGCGCCGAAAGCATACCGATTTTTGAATTTGCCGGCACAGTTACGCCCAAAAATTGTGGATTTGGCGAATAAAGTAGGGTTATCCATGTCGATTATAGGGTCTGACACCAGTCGTCCAAGGCGCGGCCGATGTCGTGAATGTCCGCAATGGTCGAAAGCGGACACTGCCTGTCAGATCGGATCGCGACGACTACAGATGAAAACCGGGGCCACCGTAGTACATCACCAGTGCTCATCACCGGGCCTTACTTCGACGGTATGACGGGCAGCAGCAGATACGACGCTTTGTCTCCCCCGGAGTAAATAGTACTCCGCGCCCCGGTGTTGTAATCCGCGTGATAGTGCGTGAAATGGGAGCTCCCTACGCCGTCGACCGGCGCGATGTCGAGGCGCAGCTTGTGGCCTTTTTTGAAGACCATGCTGGTCGGCCAGATTTCCACCTGGCACTCGACCATTTCGCCCGGCTTGAGCCACCGGCGCTCGTCATGCGCGTGATAGGGCCGGTAGGGCAGCGAACGCTGCGGATCGAGCTTGCGATGCGACGCGCGCAGCCAGCCCTTGGTAACGGCCGCTAGCGGCTCGCCGCGCTGGCCCACTTCGCAGACGTCCTTGCCGTCGGGGCCGATGTTGCGGATGGTCGCGAAGATGTCTGTGTCCTCGGCCGTGCTGGAGACCCAGAGGTTGAGCACGATCGGCCCGGTCACCTCCGTGTCCTCTTTCATGGGCGGCGTCTCGAATGAAACCCCGCGCGGCGTCGGGCCAGGGCGGCTCGGGCTGCTGGCCGCATACGTTACCTGCGCCATCTGCGGCGGCGGCGTCTGTGTGAGCACGCCTTCCACCGCGTCAGTCTTGTCGAAGGCCTCGCGATCGATCTTGAGATGCAGCTTCGTCCACTGCGTGCGGGCGATCGGCCACTCGTTCTCGAAGCGGAACGGGTAGGGCTTCTTGCTGCCCCCGGTGCGGATCTCGAGCTTCACCGGCGGCTCGTCCATGATTCCGGTGTCGATGCCCTTCAGCCAGTAGTCGAACCAGCGCAGCTGGTCCATGCGCCCCTCTTCCGAGTGGAAGGGGTGGTAATGCGATCCGGTGTGGATGCGGAGCTTTTTGTGTTTCGAGGCCGCACACATGAAGCCTTCGGTGTTGCCGCGCAGATGCATCGAGAAGCCGGTCCAGTTGCCGACGCTGTACAGCGGCACTGTGATTTTCTCCCAACGCGCGCTGCAGGTACGCCAGTACTCGGAGTCGAGGTCGTTCCTCATGTAATGCCACAGCAGGTCGTTTTGAAACGAATCGGGGTTGTAGCTCCGCGGCTTGCCGAGCAGGTGGTGCGCTGTGTTCGTGTGATGCCAGTTGGAGATGAATCCCAAGGCGAAGATGCCGCCGTGATAGGCTTGGTCGCGGTACTGATCGGCGCGCCCCTCCCACGGCATGATGGCTTTGAGGGAGGGCGGCTGCAGGCCGGCGACACGCCACTGAAACGCCGCGTGATACGAGATGCCCACGGTGCCCACGTTCCCCGAGCACCAAGGCTGCCGCGCAATCCACTCGATGCAATCATAGGTGTCGAGCGCCTCCTGGTACGAGCTTGGTTCCGATTTCCCGGGGGACTTCCCCGACCCGCGCGTATCCACGCGCACCAGCGTGTAGCCCCGCGGGCACCACCACAGGGGATTTACCGCTTCCCAGTTCATGTAGGGGTTGGCCGCTTCCTCCAGGTCCGGTGGCGGAACCCACAGCTTGTCCTTGTGGTAGGGGCCGATGTTCATGATCGCCGGGAAGCGCTCGGCGCCGCCGTCGGGGCGGAACACGTCGGCGCAGATGAGACTCCCGTCGCGCAGAGGAATCCAGACGTCCTTCTCGACGATGAGTTTGTAGTCTTTGGGCTGAGAAACGTTGGGTGATGCCGTGCTCATTCTTGCTCTCCCGTTATTGCGGATGCGAACATCTGCTTGCCGATGCCTGCCGTGATGCCGTTAGGGGGCCGGGGCGAGGGCCGCGGCCATTCCACCGCGATTCTGACATGGCTGTTCCCCGGACGTGAGCCGACATCGTAGGTCACGATCGAGTAGGCGAGGGGCTCTAAGGACGGGGGCGGCGGTACAAAGCGACAGGGGACCGCACGAGCGGTCCCCTGGTGAAGTCGACCGGGACTCGCCACCCCGGTCTTATTTTAGCAGCCGCGAGTTGCGCGGCGCCATCGCACGATTACGACCGTGCTTCGGCTCGCGCCCAAGGAGGAAACGGCGTGCGGTAGTGGAGCCGTTTCCTGCGGGGCGTGCGGCTCTACAGGTACTTTTCGGCGCAGATGATAATTTCCTGGTTCGTCGGGAAGCTCAGGCATTCCCTGGCGTCCTCGCGCGATTTGGCCGTAAGCTGCCTGACGACCGGCGTCGCCGCCATCTTTTCCTCTTTTGCTTCTGCCTTCATCGGTGTTGCCTGCTTGTCGGCCGCCGGTATCTGCACCACCTGCGCCAGGCACAGGACGGGCAACGCGCAAAGCGCCGCAAAGGCTGCCACATGGCTTATACGATTCATGACCTGCCTCCTCTCTCCGGAGAGAGCATCATACTGGCACAAAACACCACCATTTACGGGGGTAATAAGTCACATCCCGCGTCGAACGGCGCTCCTTACGGGGCTTTTGACGCATGCCGCCTGACGGTCAGATTGTACACGCTCGCGAAGATCGCGCTACCGATCAGCCCGTCGGCGAGACCCTCGAGCAACCCCGCGATGCTGCTGAGGGCGCTCACTGGCCGACGAGGCTAGCGACATCGCCGAGACGGATTTCGCCGCCCGCGCCGCGGGTCAGCATTCCTACCGCGAACGTCGGCTCCCGCTGGCCGAAGGCACTCACCAGGATCTTCATGACAGGCAGGTCGCGCTCGCCGTTCCCAGGGTTGGCGTGGGTGGCAAGACAGCGCACCTTTGGTTTGACGACGTCGAATTCGACGCTGCCGATGCGGATCCTGCGGTCGACCCACCCCTGCTCCGCCCAGGGATGCACGCCCTCGATTACGATATTCGTGCGGAAGCGCTGCTCCTCGAGCGTCGAATCGCCGCTGGCGGCCGCCAGAGCGGCGAGGCTTTCACGGCTGTGCAGCGTGACCTGTCCGGCTTCGTTATCCTGATAGCGCGGTCGTACGCCGTCGCCGACGAGCCGCAGCGGACAGCGTTCCGGGTGGCCGGTGAGGGGATTCTCCTCGAGCGCGAGCACATAGTCCTGCAGCGCGGCGGCGACCCGCTTGCGGCCGCGCTCGTCCAGCGCATCTTCCACCAGCAGAGCGCCCGCGCGGCTCAGTCGCAGTCGCAGCGCGCGGTGATCGAAGCGAAGATCGAGACGCGCAACGCCCGGCGTGTTCACCAGGGCCACGAACTCATACTTCTTGCTCCAGGCCTCGTCCGGCACGGTGGAGCTGGCGAAACGGAAGCCGAGCGCGCGGTCGCCCGCGATGCGCCCCTCCTCGAGCACCGTCAGCGCCTCGCAGGACTCGGGCGTGAGGCCCTTTACAGGATAACGGTAGAGCGCGACGACTTTCGACACGACGATTGGTAATGCCTGCTGCTCGCTCAGGCGTTGCTGTGCAAGAGCCGCTCGAGCGCTTTGCCGCGCAGGACGTAGACATACTCGAGGCCGTCCTCGGGGTCCACGTGCTCCGCAGCTTTTTCAAAGCCTAGCTTTTTGGCGAGCGCGATCGCGGGTCTGTTCTCCGGCTCGGTGGCCATGACAAAGTTCTCGATGCCGTGCTCCGCCGCTGCCCAGGTCACCAGACCCTTGATGGCTTCCACGGCGTAGCCTTGTCGCCGGTAAGCAGGGTAGACGGCGTAGCCGAGCTCGACGCCGTCCTGAACGTACGGGCGCAGGTAGGTCGGATTAGGCCTGGAGTAAAAGCCGATATGGCCGACCATGGTGCCCGTGCTCACGTCCCCGATGGCTCTCAACGACCACGGCGCGTACTCCACGTCGGAATGCAGCTCGCCGAGCCGCAATGCCATGAGATTTTTCTCACGCAGCCACTCGGCGTTAATTTTCAGCCCGATGAGATCCTGCGCAAGCGCCGCTTCGTCGTCGTGGCAGGCGAGCAGGAAGTCCTCGGACATGTAGCGCAGCCGCAGGCGCGGTGTTTCGATCTCGTCCGACAACGGCTTCTCCTTTTGCGTCTGGCGAGAGGATTCGGGGAAACGGCGTGGCACGTGGTACAAAAGATCCACGTTTGTGCGCTATTATCGCACCACTATGGGAACTGACAACCTCATTGCCAACCTCTTAAAAGGTTGGCGTTTTCTCTATAAGCGGGGCTTTATCGAGGGCTTCGGTCACCTGAGCTATCGCCTGCCGGACACCGATCAGTTCGTGGTCGTGCGCCATTCCCTGGGGCCCAATGCGACCGCGGACGACCTGGTGGTGATGAACCTCGACGGCCGCAAACTCGACGGCCAGGGCGATGCGCCAGGGGAGTTTCCGATCCACTCGGAAATCTACAAGGCGCGGCCGGATGTCATGAGCGTCGTGCATTACCACGGGATGTACTCCACCGCGTTTACGACTGTCGCGCAGGAACTCCGTCCCATCCACAGCACAGGCACGATTTTCTACGACGGCGTACCGACCTATCCTGATCCCAAGTTGATTCTCAACCGCGAGCGCGGCGCGGCGTTGGCGCGCGCGCTTGGCTTGCATCGCGCGGTCCTGTTGCGGGCGCACGGCGTTGCAGTCACGGGGCCCCGCATCGAAGACACGGTTTCAGCAGCCTTCCTGTTCGAGCAGAATGCGCATCGTGCCAGCATCTGCGCGACGCTCGGAAAACCAATGTGGCTCGATGAGCAAACTGCGCGAGAGACCGGGGAGGAGCTGCTCAAGAACGGCGGTCTGTTCCGCAGGGTCTGGGCGCTGGTGGAAAGCGACAACGAAGAATAAGGCGGCGCGTTTTTCGGGGCGGTGAGGGCGTGGTGCGAGGCCCTCAATGGGTCGAAGGTAGGGGGCCCCAGACGCGCTAGTTGGGGGTGGCCACCCTGCCCGGGAGGCGGAGGCCTGCGGGAAATGACCCTTTCCGCGGGAATGTCTCCCGTGACACGGCCGTCTCGCAGGTTTAAAGTATTTCCCCCCCGGCGCTCGTCTGAAACAACCAACGATAGGAGGACAATATGACATTGCGTATTGGCAGCAAGGTTCCCGATTTCACCGCAGAGACCACGCAAGGCAAGATCAGCTTTCACGAATGGATCGGCGACAGCTGGTGCGTGATGTTCTCGCATCCGAAGGATTTCACGCCGGTGTGCACGACCGAGCTCGGCTATATGGCGAAACTGCACCCTGAGTTCGACCGGCGCAACTGCAAAGTCATCGGCTTGAGCGTCGACCCGGTGGACGATCACGCGCGTTGGTCGCAAGACATCAAGGAGGCCACTGGGTACGCCCCGAACTATCCGATCATTGGAGATTCTGATCTCAATGTGGCCAAGCTTTACGACATGTTGCCGGAAGATGCTGGCTCCACGGCAAAAGGCCGCACCGCCGCCGACAACCAGACCGTGCGCACGGTCTATGTCATAGGCCCCGACAAGCTTATCAAGGCGATGGTCTCCTACCCCATGAGCACGGGACGCAACTTCGACGAGGTGCTGCG
>JAQBFV010000047.1:0-3776 GCA_032123035.1 Betaproteobacteria bacterium
GATGAAAAATGGTGATGTACTACCGCCTGCTTATCACCAGTAATCATCACCACTTTTCATCACCAGTTCCCATCACCGGCTTCTGCGTTTCGCCTTTCGCCTTTCGCCATTGGCCTTCCGCCTTCCGCCTTCCGCCTTGGGGTTCTGCCCCTCATCCCTCATCCCTCCGCCCTCATTCCGGACAAATGCGCGGACGCGCATTTGTGATGGCCGGGGTTTGGCGCGATACTTCACATCCTTTATTGATCTGTTCCCTAGGACTCTCTCACCGGCAAGGACCCATCATGCCCCTCTCCATGTACCAAGCGAGCGCACCGCGCTTCGTTCATATCCTCAGGAATCTCTCCGCGATGCTGGACAAGGCGCAGGCCCACGCGGAAGCAAAGAAACTAGACCCTGCCGCGCTGACCACTTTCCGGCTCTTTCCTGACATGTTCCCGCTGTCCCGCCAGGTCCAGGTCGCGTGCGATCTGTCGAAAGGCGCGGTCGCGCGCCTGGCCGGAATCGGGGTCCCGAAACACGAAGATACCGAGCAGACGTTCCCCGAGCTGAAGGCGCGCATCGCCAAGACAATCGATTTCATCAATACCATCAAGCCTGAGCAGATTGACGGCTCCGAGGACAAGGACCTGACAGTGAAGCTCGGCAAGCAGGAATACAAGTTCAAGGGGATGCAGTATCTGTTCAACTACGCGTACCCGAACTTCTACTTCCACTCCACCACCGTCTACAACATGCTACGGCACAACGGCGTTGAGGTTGGCAAGAAGGACTTCGTGGGCGACTTTTGATCCAGCCGCGCGTGGGCGGCTCGCGAAATAACCCGCGCGGGCTGGGCTAAAGCTTCACCGCCAAGACGCGGAGGACGCCAAGGAAAATAAAAGCCTTACCGCCGAGGTCGCCGAGGGCGCGAAGGAAAATAAGAACTGAACCGCCAAGAACGCCAAGAGAAGCAAGGACAATAATTGAACCGCGGAGACGCGGAGAGAACCAGACCTTAAATTGAACCGCCGAGACACGGAGAGAAGCAGAACACGATTTACGTTTCACGTTTCACGTTTCACGGAAGTGTTAGTGAGCCGCCAAGACGCCAAGACCGCCAAGGATCTTTAACAAGAACCAAAAAGCGCCGTAGCTCTGGTCACAGGTCACTGGTGTTAGGAGGGCGCGGAGGCAACGCCACGAGTGGCGCACAAGAAATGCGCTTGGTCATCCGCTATCCTTCCGCCTTCCGCCTTCCGCCTTCCGCCTTCACAAATGGGCCTGCCCATTTGTCGTGTCCGGGGTTTGGCGCGATACTGTCAGGGGAAATCCGTTCGGTTTTCTTTCACCGATGATCGGTGGCAGTACTCATGTACTCGGTTAAGGAAATTTTCTACACTCTACAAGGCGAGGGGGCAAATGCCGGCACGCCCGCCGTGTTTCTGCGCTTCGCCGGGTGCAACCTGTGGTCGGGCCGCGAGAAGGACCGCGCGCGTGCGGTCTGTCGTTTCTGCGACACCGACTTCGTCGGCACTGATGGAGCGGGCGGCGGTAAATACCGCGGTGCCACGACGCTTGCGATCGCGGTCGAGGCAAAATGGCCGAGGCGCGCGACGGCCGGTCGCTTCGTCGTCTGCACTGGCGGCGAGCCGCTGCTACAGGTCGATGCGCCGCTCGTCGCGGCGCTTCATGACAGGGGTTTCCGCGTCGCGATCGAAACGAACGGCACGCTCGCCGCGCCCGCCGGAGTGGATTGGACCTGCGTGAGCCCGAAGGCGGGCGGCGCGCTCGTCCAGGGCCGCGGCGACGAGCTGAAACTTGTTTACCCGCAGCCCGGAGCGGCACCGGAACGCTATGCCGACCTGGAATTCGACCATTTCTTCCTGCAGCCTATGGACGGACCGCGCCGGGTTGAGAACACCCGGCTCGCCGCAGAGTATTGCATGAGCCACCCGAATTGGCAGCTCTCGCTGCAGGTCCACAAGCTGATCGGGATACCGTGAACAAACGCAACCGCACGAGGGGTTCCCGCAAAAAAGCCCCTGCCCTGGAAATTTGCTACGAATTCGGGTTCGATGCCGCCCATCGCTTTCCAGCCATGCGGCGCGGCCACAAATACGGCGGCGTGCACGGCCATTCGTTCCGCGTCGAGATCGCGCTTCGCGGCGTGCCGCGTCCGCCGTCAGGCTTCGTATCCGATTTCGCGCGTCTCGAGCGGGCGTGCCGTAAATTGCACGACAGGCTCGACCACGCGCTGCTCAACGAAATCGCGGGGCTTGAGAATCCCAGCCTCGAGAACCTATGTTTGTGGATCTGGGACCGACTTGCGACAAAATTCTCCGGGTTGTCGCGCGTCACCGTTCGCCGCGATTCCCTGGGACAGTCCTGCACCTATCTAGGCCCCAGTTCGTGACGGACAGTTTTTTCTGGATCCTGAAATCGATTCGGGATTAGGCGAGCGCCTTGTACGGGTCAACACTCGTGCCGCGCTTCATCTCGCGCACGAGGAAGTCGACTACCCGCTCGAACGGGTCGAAGCCGAACGATTGCCCGATCGATGGGCGGAGGTTGGAGTTGGCGTTGATGTCGTAGAAGATCAGTCGCCCGTCCTGCGTTTCGAAATATTCAATCCCGCCCACGTCCAGCTTCCCGGCCGCGACAATGCGCTTGCCCCAGGCCACGGCCTGCAGTGGCACTTCGGGATAGGGATAGAACTCGACCGGCGGCGCGTCAGTTTGCTCGGCTGGGACCTCGCAAACCTCCGCTTCGCCGTCTTCCGGATTGCATGCGGGCGCCGGGCACAGGTTGAACCGCCCATGCGAAATCACGCGCATCGCATAGAGCAGCTCGCCACCCAGGAACTCCATGCGCACGATGCCCTTGGCAGGATCAGTGGGAAAATACTCCTGCAGCAGCAGCAAGTTGTCCGGCAGCCAGTGTTCGGGGTGTTGCGTGAGGAGCGACTCCAGATCCGCGAGGCTCTCGACCAGCACGATGCGCGCGCCGCTGCCGCCCTGCTCGGGCTTGAGCAGCACCGGGAAGCGCAACTCGTGCGAGCGCGCCCGAATCGCATCCAGGCTGTTGAATGTCCATGCCCTGGGTGCGGGCACGCCGAGCTGGCGCAGCAGCGCGGCCTGCGCAGTCTTGCTGATCTCGAGGGCAAACGCGTCCACGCCGTTCAGTACGCGCACCCCGCGGATCTCCAGCGCGCGCATGTAGGCAAGCGCGTACGGCACGGCCCTCGTGTTGCCACGCACGTACGCTGAGGGGCTCGCCTGATTGAAATAGACCGGCGCAAACGGCGCGTCGGTGTCGGAGAACGCGGCTTTCTTGAGATCGACGGGCAGGTAGCGGATGCCGCGCCGCTCGAGCGCCTCGAAGAGCGGCTTCTGCCACTCCGGGTGCTCGAACAGGACAGCGAGTTCCGCGCGATAGGTCATTTTTCTTGGATTTCCCGTACGAGACATAGTTGCCTGATCTTCGCGCCAATGGAGACCCCTGTTAAGAACGAAAAGGAATGAAGTTATGCCCGGCGCGCTCGCTGCACGCTAAACAGCTAACGCCGGTGACGGCTGACGAAAAAACTTCACCGCAAAGGGCGCCAAGGAATACAAGAGCGTTAAAGCACAGACACGAAGGACACAAAGGACACAAAGGAAAAACAACCACTAAACCGCGGAGACACGGAGAGAACCAGACCTTAAATTGAACCGCCGAGACGCCGAGAGAAGCGGAACCAAAAACGAACCGCCAAGACGCCAAGAAAAAAAGCTTCACCGCCGAGGACGCAGAGG
>JAQBFV010000048.1:0-15623 GCA_032123035.1 Betaproteobacteria bacterium
TTCTGCGACCTGGACCGGGAACAGGAGGCTATTGATGACCTGGCCGCGCGCAGCGCGCCGCTCGGGACACGGCTGCAACGGGAGGACGGCGAACTTGTCGTTACGCCGATCGCGTAGTTAAATCGGATTAGCCGCAGATAAACGCAGATACACACAGATATAACAGAAAATCAACGCCGCTTTTATTCGTGCCTGGATCTCGTTTCACGTTTTACGTTTCACGTTTCACGAAACCCGCTAAATGCCGCCCGGCTCGTCACTCGGGTGGCGCAGTGCGCGCGGCGCGTAAGGTTTGCCGGGATACTTCACCAGCGCGGCTTCGTCGATGTCGACGCCCAGACCCGGCGCCGTGGGCAGGTCGATATAGCCGTTTTTCGGCTTAAGCTGGTTGCGGCACACCTTGTCACCGAACTCTACCAGCGGCAAGAAGTACTCCGTGATGATGAAATTGGGCATCGTCGCCGAGGCGTGCACGGTCGCGGCCAGCGCCAGGACGGTGGAGTTGTAGTTGTGCGGCGAGACGGCGACCAGGAACGGCTCGGCCATGGCGGCAATCTCCTTCAGTTCCAGGATCCCGCCCACGCACGCGACATCGGGATTAAGAATGTCAGCAGCGCGCTTCTCGAGGAGCGGCCGGAACCCTGTCTTCGTGTACGTCGCCTCGCCAATCACGACGGGAATACCGATCTGGCGCCGGATCAGGGCCAGCTCATCCGGGTACTCCGCCGCGCACGATTCTTCCATCCAGTAAAGCCTGAACTCTGCGAGCCGCTGGTCGAGCCGGATCGCGTGCATTGGCGCGATCCGCCGGTGCTGGTCGATCAGTATGTCGACGTCCGGCCCGACTGCATCGCGCACAGCTTTTACTACACGCACGGCGCGCTCTTCGTGCTCCTTCGGGATGAAGGTCCGCCACGGCGATGGTAGCGGGTCGAACTTCAGCGCGGTCCAGCCTTGGGCCACAACCTTTTCCGCAGCGCGCGCGTAGTCAGCCGGCTCCTTCAGCCCATAGCTCCACCCATTCGCGTAGACGCGCACCTTGTCGCGGCAGCGCCCGCCCAGCAAGTTGTAGACCGGCTGCTTGCAGGCCTTGCCGGCGATGTCCCACAGCGCCTGCTCGATGCCGCTGATCGCGCAGAACAGCTCCATCGACCCGCGGCGCGCCGCGTAATCATCGAACGCGATCTGGGTGAAATGCTTGATGTCGAACGGGCTGCGGCCGACCACGTAGCGGCCCAGGCCCTCGAGCTGCGCCACGACCGCCGAGTCGCGGTCGTATTGCGAATACGCTTCACCCCAGCCGTGTATGCCTTCGTCGGTTTCGACCTTGACGAAAATCAGGTTCTTGCGCCAACCCGGGTGCAGCGTGTAGTGCTTGACGGCAGTGATTTTCATGAAAACATTGCCTCCGAATACGGGATTATGGTCGCCGCCGAATGCTCACAAGACAAAGGAGGTGATGAGTACTGGTGATAAGGTGTAAGTCACGTAGTCGCTTAGTCACTTAGAAGCTATCTCAAAAACAAACACAGCCACGGAATCACACGGAAGCACACGGAAATTGTTGGTCCAATAAAGCGCACTTCCCCGTTTAGGTCTTGGTCCGTGTATTTCCGTGTGATTCCGTGGTTAATGATCTTCTAGTGCCCGGGGTTTTTGAGACCGGTTCTAGTCACTGGCGCGGCGGCCGGTCCCAGGCCTTTTCCACCGCGTCGAGCGCGGCATCGTAGGCCTTGCGGGCGCGTGCTTCCTTGGTCTTGGCCGCATCCAGCGCTTTCTTCGTCTTGTCTAGCTCTCGCTTGATGTCCTCTGCTGTGTCCCCTGCCGGCTGCGGCGCCGCGCGATACGCATCCTGGGTGTTGACGTAGTCCTGCTCGGCGAGTTTGAGCTCGTACTGCGACTGCTGAAGCTCGCTATGTGCGGCACCCGCACGAATCTGCGCGTTCTGCACCGCGCCCGACCGGTCTCCAGCTGGGGTTTGGGCCAATGCCGCTGCCGCGAGCGCTGCCAACAGCATCATCCATAGCACTTTCTGCATCTCGCCTCACCCTTCAAGTCGTCTCCATTAATAGTACCACCAACCAGACAGATGCCGCAGCGGCTGTAAGCATTCATCACGACTCCCGGTCTATTGCAATACAGGCACACGTCTCGCGATTGTCCGCTACCGGGTTCAAACGCCGGCGACGCGCGCGCGGCCGCGGACCGCTTTGATCATGTTGGCGACGAGCGTAAGCAGCCCACCTCCTATCAGGACCGCGACGATCGGCCGGCTCAAGAATACGGCGGGATCGTAGTGCACGATCTGCATCGCCTGGGCGAAATTCTGCTCGCCGATGTCGCCGAGAATCAGCCCTAACACAATGCCGGCAACCGAATACCCGGTGCGGCGCATCAGAAACGCGACGATGCCGGCAACGAACATGACGATCACGTCGATCACCAGGTTGCGTACCGCGAACGCGCCCACGGTAGCCAACATCAAGATGCCCGGCGCGAGGTAATGGAACGGGATGCGTAGCATGTGCACAACTGTCTTGGTCTGGAGCCAGCCCAGGAAGAAGATCGAGCAGTTGGCGTAGAACATGGCCGCGAATACGACCCAGACCAGCTCGCCGCTGTTGACGAACACCAGCGGCCCCGGCTCCATGTCGTGCATCTGGAACACGCTGACCATCATGGCCGTGAGGGCACCGCCGGGTAATCCCAGGGCAAGAAGCGGGATCATCGCTGCGCCGGTGGCCGCATTGTTGGCCGTCTCGGGTGAGACCACGCCCTCGAGAACGCCCGTGCCGAATTTCTTGGGATTCCTGGACCAGCGCACAGCCTCGTTGTAGCCCATGAACGCCGCGAGCACGGCCCCGATGCCGGGAAGAATGCCGCAGAAAAAGCCGATGAGAAGGGAGCGCACGAACGCCACCTTGAGTTCCCAGAATTCCCTCAAGCTCGGGAAATCCAGGCTTACCTTGGGGGCCTTGTACTCACCCGCGGCGCGCTTCTCCGCGACGCTGAAGACTTCCGCCACGGCAAAGAAGCCGAGAATGGTGGGGATGAAATGAATCCCCGCGAGCAGATAGGTGACGCCGAAATCGTAGCGCGCGATGCCGCCGACGGGGTCCGGTCCGACGGTCGCAATCATCAAACCCAGGAGGACCGACAACCACCCCTTCCATAGCGTTCTGGCACCGACCGAGGACGCCACCGTCAGCCCGAAGAAAACAAGCGCGAATATTTCCGGTGGACCGAAGGCCCGGATGGCCCAGTCGGCGATCGGCTTGGTCGCCACCATCATCAGCAGCGCCGAGGCCAGCCCGCCAAATGCCGAGCACATGACCGCGGCGCCAACCGCTTTGCCCGCCTGGCCCTTGAGCGTCATCTGGTAGCCGTCGAACGCGGTCGGCGCGTTCTCGGGCGCGCCCGGGATATTGAACAGGATCGCGGTGATGGCGCCGCCGAATACGCCAGCGCAGTAAATTACCGAAAACAGCATGATGCCGTCGGTCGCCGACAGCTTTGCGGTGAACGGAAGGAGAATCGCTGCCAGCGTCAGCATGCTGACACCGGGAATGGCGCCGAAGATCATTCCGCCCAGCAAGCCGGCGACGAACAAAAGCGCGCTGGTCGGGTTGCTGAACAGCGCGATCGTGCCGGCAATGAAGTTTTCCATCGTCTATGGATCCTGTGCTGCCCGATTCCAAGTGGCCTATTTCAGCAGAACGAGCAGCCAGTGGCTGAAATCGTAAAACGGATGCCAGTTGCCGACCGGCAAACCGACGAACAGCAGTTTGGCGAAGAACAGAATCATCAGCGCGTAGATAAACAGGCTGATGCCGACGACCCGGCCCCAGCGGCGCTCGCCGCCGATAATGAGAAAGGCGGCGACGAAGAAGGGCGCGAGTGAATAGAAGCCGACGTTTTCCAACAAGAAGGCGAAAACGAATGGTGTGACCAGGATCGCGGTCATCCGCAGAACATAACCGGGTTCGGTAGCGGCGCTCGCCGGGGACAGAGAATTTCTGCCCCGTGTGCCCCCGGTCAGGCGCGCCTTGACATCGTTAAGAAGTTGGCCGAGCGCGCCGAGCACGATCAGGAGAATCACCACGCGCGGCCAGCCAGTCGCGCCGAATTTGTAAATCTCGATTTCCTGGTCGAACTTGAACGAAAGCGCGAAGGCGGCCGCCGCAAACGCCAGCCAGAACGCGACCTCGAACAGCTCCCCTCTGGTGATACGCACGGTCTTTCTCCAGGCAACGGCAAGAAGCGGCCACGCCGCCCCCCCCCGGTTATGCCTTGCAGCGGGAAACAGGCGCCGGCATAGTGCCCCCCGGCGCAGTAGCCTCCGATGCCTACCTGATCAGGCCCATTTCCTTGTAGGTGGCCCGATAACCGCCGATGGTCTCCTCGATGAGTTCGCGCGTGCCCTGGGTGTCGCGGAAACTGTCGATCAGGTCCATGTACTTCTTCTTGTTGAAGGCCTGGTATTCCGGCGAAAAGAACGACTTCTGGAAAGCCCACTGCAGCCACTTCACCCGCTCCGGCGGCGCGTCCTTGTGAACATAGAACCCGCGATAGCGCATCAGCGGTTTGAAGGCCATGCCCTCGTCCTTCAACGAAGGCACCTTGGCGAAGGCCGCCGGCCGCTCGTGCAGCAGGGTCAGAATCGGCTTGAAATCGCCGCTCTCGAGGAACTGGCGAACATCACCCGGTTGCTCGAATAGCGCATCGACCTGGCCGCCCTTCAGCGCACCGTAGCGCGGAGCCGGCTTGTCGAAGCTGACCTGCTGGATCTTGATCTTGTAGTGGCTGGTGATGAAGCGCATGTTAAGGCGTTCCATCGAGCCTTCCTTCGATACGTTGGCGATGGTCACCTTGCCATTCTGCTTCCTGGCGAAGTCGACGAATCCCTTCCAGTCCTTGAAGCGGGTCTCGTTCTTGCGAATGTAGATCTGACTGAAGGTGATCTGCGAGGTCACCAGCGGGATCAGGTCCTTGGCCGGGTTCGGTTGCTTCGGATCGAGCGCGTGCGCGCTGGTCGCGTCATCGATGTGCTGGAGAATCGTATAGCCGTCCGGCGGCGCCGCCATGTAGGCCTTCAAGCCGACGACGCCCGAGCCACCCGGCTTGTGGTCGCGGTTGATGCCAACGCTGGTGAGCTTCGTCACGGCATCGGCCATCGCCTGGGAGACCTGGGCCGAACCGCCCGCGGACCCGTAGGGCACGATCATGGTCAGCGGCCGCTCCGGAAATCCCCCCGGGCGTGCCATCTTGGCCGGCAGGGTGTCCTTCGCCGCGAATGCGGGCAGCGTCAAAGCGGCGCTGACCAAAACTCCGAGTAGCGTGTTCGAAAGTTTCATTGTCTCCTCCTCCAATCTCCGGCATGTTTATAAATTGGAAGTCGCGCAGACGCTCCTCAAGAGGAACGAAGTCCCCTCGTCGATCGCTGCAACCGAACGCCCCGCGCTCCTCCCGGAAGACGGCGGAGCCGCGTCTCCCGTGGGTGCAGTATAACGCCTTCAGAAAAACCGTTGAGCGGGAAAGGCCGGGGGGCTCGGCCCTGAAAACGGGCTCCTGGGACCCTTTTTTCGTGCGCGAGGGGGGTGCTACAAGCCAATGGCCGGAGCGACTTGCTGCGATCTCTAAAGGACAGGAGCCGGCGCCCAGCCCAGCCCGTCGCATTGCCCGTGAACGGTGAACGGTTAACGGTTAACGGTTAACGGAAAACACGACAAGAACGACGCGACGGGGTTCGTGCACCCACCACTCACGATTCACGATTCACGAACGTTTGTACATAGGACTAACGTGTCGCGCTCATTGGCACTGGGGGCAGCGACACTGCATAACTGGCGTCAGTGTCACTGTTCCTCTCCTCGTCAGCGCGCCGACGGCAGTAGAGTTGCACTGGCCCTCTATTCCTCCACGCGAAAATGTTACACTGCACTTGCCCCTGCCTGCGCCTGTGACGGGATCGAGCCGCTCGTCAGCAGGATCTCGCCCGACTACTTAGCGGATCGGACCGAGGACCGAGAAAAGGAGCGTCTGCAATGAAAGACTGGACCGAGTTCGGTTTGCGTGGCCTGCCTTCCATGTCTGCGCGCACCAGACCCACCACTTTCCCCCCGTTCCTCAAGCCCGTGCTCGACGGGGCCGCTGCGGCGGTCGCCGAGCCCCTCGTCGGGATCTCCACCGACGGCAAGATGCGCCGCGGCCTGTTCCCGCTGCGGGCGACGGGCGTGACCACGGCGCCGATCCTTGACGCCGCGCAGAGCTTCCTCGCAAAACTCGACACCGCGCAGCGGGCGAAAGTCATGCTCGATACCGAGGCCGACGAGCGCCGGTTGTGGTTCAACGTCCATCCCAATTTCTTCCGCCACGGACTGATGCTCGAGGACCTCGCTCCGGCGCAGCGCGCCGCGGCGTTGCGGCTGCTGGAAGCAACGTTGTCGGCCCGCGGCTTCGCCCAGGCACGGGACATCATGCGGCTGAATGATCTGCTCATCGAAGTCACCGGAAAGCGTGCCGACTACGGCGAGTGGCCTTACTTCGTCACGCTCTTCGGCATGCCATCCGCCGACGCTCCGTGGGGATGGCAGATTGACGGGCATCACTTGAACCTCAACTTCTTCGTGCTCGGGGACCAGCTCGTGTTCACGCCGAGCTTCATGGGGTCGGAGCCGTGCCGCGTCACGAGCGGCCCTCTCGCCGGCACTGCGGTATTCGTGCCCGAAGCGCGGGCCGGCCTGGCGCTCGTCCGCTCCCTGGACGCGAGCCAGTCCAGCAAGGCTGTGCTCCACGAGTCGATCCTGCCCGACGACCTGCCGCCGGAACTCAAGCATCCCATCGACGGCCGGATGGCCGCCGGCGCTTTCAGGGACAACGCGGTGATCCCCTACGCGGGGGTGCGCGCCGACGCGCTTTCTGACGCGCAGCGCCGGCTGCTGCTTGCCCTCGTCGGAACCTACGTCGGCTGGGCCCGCGACGGCCACGCGGCGATAAAGATGACCGAGGTCGAGGCCCATCTCGACGAAACCCGCTTCGCGTGGATGGGGGCGAGGGGCGACGACGGGCCGTTCTATTATCGCGTGCAAAGCCCGGTCGTGCTGATTGAGCTGGACCATCACCCCGGCATCGTGTTCGACAACCTGGCGCCGTCGCATCATCACGTCCACACCATCATCCGCACGCCGAACGGCGGTGACTATGGCGCCGATCTCCTGCGCCAGCACCACGAGCGGTTCGACCACTCGAGCGGACACCACACGCCGAGGCGCTAATCGGCGCGAAGGACGAATGCGTCGCGTGCTCGTCGCAATGTCGGTGCGACTGCGGAGGGGTAAACGGTCAACGGGGGCAACGTAAAATTTCCTCTCCTCGTCAGCGCACGGGCCGCAACACGATTACACTGACGCCGTTTCACCTTTTTAAAGGGTGTCTGAGATGACCCCATTTATCCCAACCGCCCAAGGAGACGAACATGGCAAAGCATGACGTGCCCGATTGCGCGCGTCGCGATTTTCTCCGCATCGCCGGGAGCACCGCCGTGCTGCTGGCGTCCTCACCACTGGCGGGGTTCGCCGCCAGCCCGCCGGGCGGGGCGCCGCTCAAGATCGCGACCATCGGGTCCGGACGTATCGGCGGTACGCTTGGCACCTTGTGGGTGCAGGCGGGTCACCCGGTGATGTTCTCCTCGCGCCATCCGGAAAAGCTGAAGGACCTGGTCGAGGGCCTCGGCCCCTTGGCACGTGCCGGCACGGTGGGGGAAACGATCGCGTTTGCCGACGTGGTGCTGCTCGCCGTTCCCTATCGCGCGATGCCGCAGATCGGCAAAGACTTCGGGCGCGCGCTCGCCACCAAGGTGCTTGTTCTCGACGCGACCAATCCGATCCCGAGGCGCGACGGCGAAATTGCGGACTGGGCTCGACAAAAAGGTGCCGGTCTCGCCTCGGCGGAGCTGCTGCCGGGCGTGCGCCTCGTCCGTGCCTTCAATGCGATCGGTCACGCCAAGCTGCCGGAGATTGCTCAACGCCAAGGCGAGCGCATCGGGATGCCGATGGCGGGAGATGATGCGAACGCCATCGCGGTGGCGTCGATCCTGGTGCGCGAAATCGGCTTCGAGCCGGTCGTTATCGGACCGCTTGCCATGGGCAAACATTTGATCCCGCGAACACCGCTGGCAGGCGAGCACACGCCGGAGCAGATCCGGCAAATCGTTACCACCCTCAACTGAGCCGATCCTGACGAGGGATCAAAAAGGCCGGGGGTTGAAGGGGCGATTGAAGGGGCCAGGCTCAAATTACACGATGGTCATCGAGTTGATTGAGCCTGGCCCCTTTAATTCTTTGATTCTCGGTAAGCGCTTGATTGTTGGGAGTGGGTTGTGTTGGATTCGAACCAACGACCAAGGGATTATGAGTCCAGCGTTGCGAAAACACAGCAGCAAACCACAACCAACGACAGTAGGCTTTCATAGGAGAAACCGCCAGGTGAATATCTGTCGAGTGTTGCCGGTTGCTGTCAGTGGTTGCCCCTGAGTGTGCCAAAAGTGTGCCAAGCAAACTCGCACCCCATGACGCGCACACGCCTGCGTGTGCTGGCGGATTGCGTAACGCCCCCACACGCACGACTCACAATGGAAGTCCATCACGCGCACACGCGCCTGCGAGGACAATCAAGTAGCCCGTATCGTTGGGAAGGCTGGCACCCCATATCGCACACGAACATGCGCGAGGCTTAACGGAAGCGGGTATGGTGTTAGTTCTGTTAGATGCTGTTAGTCGCTAACTGATGCGGCATCTAACCTGACCCCGAGTCCGTTCGACGGATGCCTGCTAATGGCCGATAACGGGCATTCACCGAGCAGTCCCAAAAACAAAAACCCCGCCGAAGCGGGGTGTGGAGTTCACACTAACGTTTACGTCAGCTAACTTTGGATCAACTCGGAGCGTTTTACTGATCTCGTCCCATCGTTCATCCTGCTTCGACGCAGTCGTAATGTATGGGCCAATCGGTCGAACCAAGAAGAGGCCTTCCGGACAATCCGGATTTGCTGCGACTTAATGTAGATGCTTTCCCTCATCGTCTCCCAATTACCATAAATACCGCGCTGCATCGCTCCGCACCGTTCACATGTTCTGTAATAAAAAGCAGTGCTATCGAAGATCTTGCTACCCCACTTATGTATGAATAGACAACTCATCATTAACTCCTCTGGGGAAGCATCAGATCTGGCTGGACAGTGTCCGCACACGAACGAAGTCGAAGTCCTTGGCCGAAAAATCTTCGGGCATTTTCCGACAGCCTCGACACTTTTTTTATAATGCGCCTCTCAACGTTGGAAAGCTCGCGTTTCTAAGGGAAACTTGATCTAACGCAAAGTCCGCGACGGCTACGACCGAGGAATATTGCCGTTGTCCCGCCGTGGGAAAAGCGAGCTATTTACCGTTGCCGCAGGCGACAAACAAAAACCCCACCGAAGCGGGTTTCGTGCGGTATTTAACGAACCGTTTCTCAGATTAGGGATATAAAGGAATCGGTACTGCTGAATCTCCTGTCGTTCGTAATTGCCGCGCATGGTTTATCGACCTGCGCGGTTTTTTTTGCCCAACTGGAAAGCGCGATACGAAAAAAAACCCCCGCCGAAGCGGGGGGTGTGTGAGTGCTGAGACGCGTTATGCAGCACCTCCAGGACGAATATCCGATACCCCTTCTGCGTATGCCATCACGTCTGTTATAGGCTCCATCGCTGTTTTGGTGATTCTCACCGCCACACCAACGTCGTTATCACGTGGCTCCGTACGGGCGACAACTCCTTGGCATTTCTGCATGAACTTGCCGGATTCGGTTTTTCGTTCCATCGAAAAGCTGATCGACTCCCCGTATACAAACGTGCCGCGTTTCCAAAAGAACACCCCCGAGGCGCTCACGTCACGCGTGACGCCAGTAGCGTTCTCCAGGATCACCGGCAGCGCGACATCGATCCGGTTGCTTCGCCTTTTTTCTAGTAGTCTTTCTGTCATTTCCGGCCCTTCAAGCTGATCCCTTAAGTTTGCCCCAGCCCAAGCCTGCCGAAACGGGGTGTGTTGTTCGCGGTCAGATTTAAGCCGGCTAACATTGGATCGGCGCGGAGTGGTTTCTTGATTCCACTTATCGCTCATCCTGGTTCGACGCAGTCCTAATGTATGGGTCATTTGGTCGAGCGGAGCAGAAGGTTGCCGAACGATTTGGATTTGCTGCGCCTTAATGTAGTCGTACGCTCTAATCGTCTCCCAAGGAATGTCTCCGTCAAAAGTATCAAAACTGCGCTGCATCGTTCCGCAACGTTCACATATTCTGTAACGAAGATCAGTCCTAACACGAGACGTGACATTAACCACCTTTTCCATTACCCACTTATGTGTGAACAGACAGCTCATAATCAATTCTTCCTCAGTGCATCGACGCAATGCTGACATTTTACAATAGTCGTCCGCCCCGGAAAATGATCAGTCTCTCCCGTCCACGGTAGAAGAAACCACCTTTTTTTAGTGGCATATCCTCATGCTCCGCATCCTCGCTACTCTGCTTACCCTCGCAGCCTTCAGCGCCTCGACACGGCCCCATAAACAAAAACCCCGCCGAAGCGGGGGTGTGTGCAAGTGCTGAGACGTGCTGTGCGGAAGCGCTAGGACGAGCCGCCTTTACCCCTTATGCGTATGACATCGCGTCTACGCAGGCTCCGTCGCCGATTCGGTGATTCTCACCGCCACACCGACGTGGGTACCACGCGGCTCCGCGCGGAGGACCTCTCCTTGGCATTTCCGTATCATCCTGCCCCCAGCCGTTTGGAGTTCTATCGAAAAGCTGATGTCCTCCCCAGGCGCACACATGCCGTCCGTCCAAAAGTACACGCCCGAGGCGCTCACGTCACGCGTGACGCCCGTAGCGTTCTCTAGGAACACCGGCAGCGTGGTAATGACCCGCTGGTCTCTTCTCTTTTCTGGTTGTCCTGCTGTCATTTCGGCCCTTCAAGCTGATGCATTGAGTTTGCCCAAGCTCGCCGAAGCGGGGTGTGTGTGGTTCGCAGTAACGTTTACGCCAGCGAACTTCAGGCAGCGCGGCTGGCCACGATGGTCACCGGATGTGGTGCCCCGTAAGGCGCTGGAGAATCCGGGGTCAAGCCGTGCGTATGCGCATAAGCGAACATCGCAAGGCGGTTGGAGACGTTGAGCTTGTTGTAAATCGACGTCATATGATTGCGCAGGGTGCTCTCTGTGATGTTAAGCATTTTCGCGAGGGTCTTGCCATTGGCACCCGCGTGACTGGCCGAAAGCGCCACCACTTCCATCTCTCTGTCGGTCAAACTCGCAATCTTCGCTCGCTCCGGATCGACCGCCTGGGCCGCGCTCCTCCGGGAAAACTCGACCAAGATCCGGCCCGTCGTGATGCGATCCAGCCACAGCTGCCCTTCATGCACCTTTTTTATCGCCGCAAGAATGGTCTGGGCGGGCGCTTCCTTCCTCACCACGCCGCTGGCACCGGCAAGCACGGCCTTGTCATGCAGCAATTCGTCGCGCAATCCGGTCAGCACCAGGATCTGGGCGTGCGACCTGGCCTTTAGTTTCGGTATCTCCACCGCGCCGTCCTCGTGGCCAATATCGAAGTCGAGAAGGATAAGGTCTGGAGATGCGTCGTCGATCCGTTCAAAAGCCTCGGCGCAGCTCGTGGCGCTGCCCGCGACCTGCATCGCGGGCTGTCCGCTCTCGATCAGCCGTTCCAGCCCCCACAGGATGCAGCGGTGACCGCTAATGAGAAATACGCGAATTGGAGAAGAGTTTCTGGCGGCCACGGGCAACCCCCCGGTTTCGTTCCTGCCAGAAAATGTGCATCTTCCATGCCAACGAAGGCCCAGTGACCGGGTGATCTCCAACTCGCTGATCTGTATGGAATGCCTCTGACAGCTTGCCATTGGAATGCCGCTTGGTTCTGGCCAGAGGACGGATCGGACTGCTGTCCGAATCGACGCTTTGTCGCGTTTTCGTCGGTTGGATGCGAACCAGCGTGACCTTGGCTCACACCGCCGGATCGGCGAAAGTAGGCCGCTGCTACGTGCGCTGCGTAGAGTGCTGCGCGAGCAACGCAACGGCTTGGAGCGCGTGAGGTAGAAATAAAAACCCCGCCTAAGCGGGGTGGGGGATGAGTGCTAATGCGTGTTACGCGGAAGCTCTAGTACGAATCGCCTCCTTATGCGCATGACATCACGTCCACATAGGCACCGGTTCCGTGATTCTCACCGCCACACCGACGTCGTTACCACGCGGCTCCGTGCGGAAGACGACTCCTCGGCATTTCAGCATGAACTTGCCGGATTCGGTTTTTCGTCCCATCGAAAAGCTGATTGGCTCCCCGATTGCGTACGCGCCACTTACCCAGAAGAACGCGCCCGAGGCGCTCACGTCACGCGTGACGCCCGTAGCGTCCTCTAGCATCACCGGCAGCGCGACATCGATCCGCTTGTCTCTTCTTTTTTCTGGTAGTCCTGCTGTCATTTTGGAATCATCTACCGTCCACGGTCCCGGAGTATGCTGCTGCGTGAAGTCTAGGTTGTTCTCGGTTGTCATATCGGCCCCTTCAAGCTGATGCGTTAAGTTTTCCCAAGCCCGCCGCAGCGGGGTCTGTGTGGCGGCTCTTGAGCCCGTAGCGTGGTCAGTCGCGTGTATTGAATGCGCTCTTCATTTCTTCCCACTCTTTTATCGTGAATCCCTTGAAGAACTCATTTGCACCGATCAGGATCTCCTCTGAGTCTCCAGCGGTCTGCTTTGGGACTTCAACAAGAGCATCGCCAACTGGTGGACCATTAGTGAGTTGTTCTTGACTTGTAAGTATTCCAGCCAGCTCCGTGCCCTTGGATAATAACTGTTCGATCTCAGCTCGATTGTGGATGTTTCCAGACTGTGATCGATCTAACTTGGCTTTCGCCAATTGAAGGAATTGATCTAATACACGCGACAAGCGTTGCAGACGCCTCCTGTACTTGTTGTGAATGGAAACCCTCTTGTTCTTTGGCTTGCCATCAAAATCCATGGCTGTCACTCCTATTGCGCAGCTAACGTGAGCATGCTCGCGTGGATGTCGATGCGGCGGCTAGACAACGCTAGCGGGCTGGTTTTTGGTTGAAGCTTCGCGCCAGAAAAGAGCCAATCGTCGTTGACAACATTGACAGGCTCTCCCGAGGACTATCCGCCTAGCGGTCGTTTATGCGAACGGGACAACCATCCCCTTTGGGGTAGGACAATCATCCTTTTTCGTGAACTTTGTCACGACGCAAACAAAACTCCACGTCATATCAGTGAACGTGGCGCAGAAAATCCGTCTCCCCATAAACAAAAACCCCGCACGAAGCCGGGTGTGTGTAAGTGCTGAGACGTGTTGCGCGGAAGCTCTAGGACGAATTGCCTCGAATTGCGCATGCCATCACGTCTTGAAAGGCACCATCGTCGATTCGGTGATCCTCACTGCCAAACCGACGCGGCTACTATCTTGCCGATCGACGCGGAGGATTTCTCCTTTGCATTTCCGCATCATCCTGCCCCGAGCCCTTTTGAGTTCTATCGAAAACCTGATTGACTCCCCGATTGCATACGTGCCGCTTATCCAGAAGTACACGCCTGAGGCGCTCATGTCGCGCGTGACGCCAGTGGTGCTCTTTAGGAACACCCGCATCCCGGTATTGGCCCGGTGGTGCCTTCTCTTGTTTGATAGTTTTGCTTTCATTTTCCGCCCTTCAAGCTGGTGCGTTAAGTTTGCCATGGCCCGCCGAAGCGCGGTGTGTGTGGTATTTAACGAACTGGTTCTCAGAAATTGGGTATAAAGAAATCGGTATCCAAAGCTTGTCCCTTCGTTTGGATACTTGTAATTGCCGCGCATGGTTTATCGACCTGCGCGGTTTTTTTGTTGCCCAGTCGGATAGCACAAACAAAAACCCCGCCGAAGCGGGGGGTGTGGATCGCGTCTCCTCCAACGTGCCACGAAACTTACGGCTGAATGAGGATTTGATTAAGTAGCTTTTCTCCTCCGCCGAGCCACGAAGCTCATGACTCCAAGACCTGCGAGCATCATGGCGTAGATTTCGGATAACTATCCGCCTAACCCTCTTCTTTGCGAATAGGTCGATCAACCCTTTGGGGAGGGGACAATCATCCCTTTCCACTACTACCGCCCTCTCCAACGCTTCCAGCCCCCACAGCCCCCACGTAGCGCCGATAGCGCCCGTTCCCTGCCCTCCTTTGTCTTGGGGTCAGTCGAGGATCCGCCCTGGTAGCGGCTGCGCAGTTCTTGGTGGGTCGTCCAGGACTCGAACCTGGGACCAAGGGATTATGAGCTGGTCTAAACCGTTGTTTTCATAGCGAACGTGCCCGCCCTCACTCGCCAACGCTCGCTGAGATTGTCCAGATTTGTCACGTTTGCGTCACGTTCATTCGCGGTTCTGAGATCGCACTCTATCTAAGCATAAGTTCTCTAAGCATAAGTTCTTGAACGTCCGCTTTCGACCCAAAGCAGACGTTCGTAAAACGACGAACGTCGCGCTTCCCCGCTAGCGATTACGCGGCTGGTTGATCTGTTTCAGGCGGATTGATACTCAAACCGGACGGGGTTTGGCCAGGGCTCGCGGGGTAGTTCGGATTGGGCTCGTGAAAAGGCGGCGCAGGGGCGCAAATCAGCCGCTGCGGAACGCTTCGCGGCTCGAGATTTTCAGGAAAACAACGGAGCGTAGTGAAAATTCACGCGATTGACGATTCGCCCGTCGCGTCATAGATTGCGGGTTCGTGGAAAACGGTGTTTGAAAACCCTATACCCAGCGCGCGCGACTCGCGGGTCGCCGATCGTGACCCGGCCAGTTCGACTAACGAATAACGACTGACTCGGAGCCATAATGGAAAAGAAGCCAACGAGACGCATCGTCACCGGACACGACGCCGCCGGAAAAGCGGTTGTGTTAATGGACGCTCCCTGCCCGCACGTGCGCCAGCGCAGCGCGGGCGGCAACGTGCTAACCAATCTCTGGGTCACGGACGAAATGCCCGTGGACATGGCCGGCGGCGGCGACCGCGCCGACACCAAGATCGGCGTCCCGCCGCGGCCGAACGGCACGATTTTCCGCATCGTCGATTTCGCGCCGATCGCCGGCGTGCCGCAGCCGGTGGACCACCACAAGGTGCTGATCGAGATGGGGATCGACCCAGAGACGCAAGGTTATGCCCGCCACATGAACACCCACCGCACGCGCAGCATCGATTACGCGCTAATCCTGGAAGGCGAGATCGACATGCTGCTCGACGATACCGAGGTGCACGTGAAGGCCGGCGACATGCTCGTCCAGCAGGGCACCAACCACGCCTGGGTTAACCGGGGCGACCGGCCGTGCCGCATCGCCTTTATCCTGATCGACGGCAAGGAGCCGTCCGCGTGGAAGCTCGCGTGGAAACCGAAGTAGCGCTCGAGGGATGAGGAGTCGACCCACGATCCGCGCAATTTTTCCTGTCAGGCAATGTCCGCTTTCAACCCAAAGCAGACATGGCCAACAGGCAAAAAGAAACCCCGCCGAAGCGGGGTCTCTCATGATGTGGTGTGGGTGGATCAAGGGGTCG
>JAQBFV010000049.1:0-11497 GCA_032123035.1 Betaproteobacteria bacterium
GTGCTCGATACGTCCGAGATCGTGCGTTTTCTTCAGCGCCACGCCCGCCCTGAGGCGCAGTGACTACGTGACTGAGTAACTAGGTGACTAGGTGTTCTACACATTGAGATTTGCCCCGGTCTTCAACATTTTCCCAGTCACCTAGTCGCTTAGTCACTTAGTCACCTAGTCACCTAGTCACCTAGTCACCTAGTCACGGACAAGATATGAAAGCCATGCAGCTCGCGGCGCCACGCACGCCGCTCGCGCTCGTTGACGTGCCGATGCCCCGGCCCGGGCCCGGTCAGCTCCTCGTCAAGGTACGCGCGTGCGGCGTCTGCCGCACCGATCTTCACGTGACGGACGGCGAGCTCACGCAAGGCAAGCTCCCGATCATTCCCGGTCACGAGATCGTCGGGACGGTGGCGGAAAAAGGCACCGGCGTCGAGCGCTTCGCGCTCGGCGAGCGTGTCGGCGTGCCGTGGCTGGGCTATACCTGCGGAAGATGCCGTTTCTGCGTCAACGGACGCGAAAACTTGTGTGACGCGGCGCGCTTCACGGGCTACCACCTTGATGGCGGCTACGCGGAGTACGTCGTGGCCGACCAACGCTATTGCTTCCCCATTCCGGCCGGCTACGATGACGTGGCGGCCGCTCCGCTGCTCTGCGCGGGCCTCATCGGCTATCGCTCGCTCGTGCTGGCGGGTGACGCCGAACGCCTCGGAATCTACGGGTTCGGCGCCGCCGCCCATATCGTCGCGCAAGTCGCGCGCTACCAGGGCCGGAAGGTCTACGCCTTCACCCGCCCGGGAGACACCGAGGGCCAGCGGTTTGCCCGGGAGCTGGGCGCGGCATGGACGGGCGATTCGACTGCGTTGCCGCCCGAGCCGCTCGACGCTGCGATCATTTTCGCCCCGATCGGCCCGCTCGTCGTGCACGCCCTGCGCGCCAGCGCGAAGGGCGGCACGGTGGTATGCGCCGGCATACACATGAGCGAGATCCCCGCGTTTTCTTACGAGCTTTTGTGGGGCGAGCGCGTCGTACGTTCGGTTGCCAACCTGACGCGCCGGGACGGCGAAGAGTTCATGATGCTCGCACCCAAAGTCCCGGTGCGTACCGTGGTCGAGCCGATTCCCCTCCTGCAAGCAAACGAGGCGCTGACGCGTTTGCGCGAGGGCCGGATCACGGGTGCCGCCGTGCTGATTCCGTGAAACGTGAAACGTGAATCGTGAATCGTGATCCACCATCTGCTCTCATTGCGCATCACTCATCGCGCATCACCTATCTCTCGTCAGTTGTAACGCAGCCATGCCGTATTTAGACCTGCCTGACTGCAAGCTCTTCTACAAGATAGACGACCATACCGATCCGTGGTCACGATCGGACACCGTGCTCTTCGTGCACGGGTTCACCGAGAACACCGAGGCGTGGCGCGCCTGGGTTCCGCATTTCTCGCGCCGCTACCGCACGATCCGCTTCGATCAGCGTGGCTTCGGGCGGTCAGATCCGGTGGCGAAAGACTTCGTGCTCACGACCGAGCTCTACGTCGACGACCTCGCACGCCTCATCCAGCAGGTCGCAGACGGGCCGGTGCACGTGGTCGGCGGCAAGAGCGGCGGCATCAGCGTCCTAATGCTCGCTGCCACGCGGCCCGAGCTGGTGAAGACCATCACGCTGTCCTGCTCGCCGGTAACACCTCCCAAAGCGGACGGCTGGCTCGAGGAGATGGAGCGCGATGGGGTGCGGAGCTGGGCCAGGCGCACGCAGCGCGAGCGTATGGGAAGCCGGATGCCGGAGGCAGGCATCGATTGGTGGTCCGACATGATGGGTGCAACAGCGCTCTCGACGGCGCACGCCTACCTTCGCTGGGTGAGCGCAATCGACATCCGGGAGGACATCAAGCGGGTCCGCTGCCCTACCCTCGTCATCGGCACGGACACCGCGCGCCGCGGTCGATCCGTCTTCGAGAGCTGGCAGAAGACGATCCCCAATTCCGAACTGGCGATCCTGCCCGTCGACGGCTACCACGCCGTCGGTACCGACCCCGACGGCACCGCCCGCGTGGCGCTCGATTTCATCGCGCGGCATTCATCGAAGGGATGAGGGATGAGACCGGAGGGTTGAGACCGGAGTCCCGTTTCCGTCACCCAAAAAGTTACTCCTACCCCGATTGTTCCTTCATAATCCCCGGGTCCCTGGTTCGAATCCAGGCGGGGTTATTTTGCGGTCGCGTCGGCGCGAGTTCAGGTTGCGTCGGACGAGTCCATCCTGCCAAGCCCTTCCAGACCTTGGGACTCAAAGCGATGCGGGAGCCGAACGCCCCATCCCGCGCACCCGAAGCGCAGAAAGACCTGGTTGAAATCGGCAATTCTTCGCGCCTTCGGGCGCGCTTCGCGGGCTGCGCCATGGGATAACGAAGAGTCTATCCGCGAGGAGCTCTTCAGTAGCGAGCGTCTCGAGCAGCATGCCGCGAGCCTTGCGGCGGCCCAACCCATCACCGCCGGGCGGGTGAGAGGGCGATCCCTCGCCGTTCGACTGAGGGAGAATGAGTCGGTTCTGCTCGAAGCGTATCGCGCCATCGCCAACGCGGTCGGCGCGGGTCGTGCCATTACGCCATCCGCCGAGTGGCTGCTCGACAACTACCACCTTGTCGAAGAGCAGATCCGCGAAATTCGTGACGATCTGCCGCCTGGCTACTATCGGCAACTGCCCAAGCTGGCGACCGGACCTTTCGCCGGCTATCCGCGCGTCTTCGGCGTCGCCTGGGCTTTTGTCGCTCATACGGACAGCCGCTTCGATCCCGGGATGCTGCGCCGGTTCGTGCGCGCCTACCAGCGCGTTCAGCCGCTGACAATCGGGGAGTTATGGGCGGTCGGGATCACGGTGCGGATCGTGCTCGTCGAGAATCTTCGACGCGGGGCGAGGCGCATCGTGGCGAGCCGAGCCGCGCGCCAGGAAGCGGACGCCCTGGCCGACCGGCTGCTGGGTGTGAACGCGCACCCCGCCGAGCCGGTCCGGACGGTCGTTCAGCATTATGAACAGGCATCGTTGCCGGGCGCCTTCGCCGTTCAGCTCGTTCAACGCCTTCGGGACCAGGATCCGAGGGTGACGCCGGCGCTGACGTGGCTCGAGGCGCGCCTGACCGCACAGGGAACGACCGCCGACGAGATCGTCCGCGGCGAGCACCAACGACAAGGTGCGACGAACGTGACGGTCCGCAATGTCATCACGAGCATGCGACTGATCTCCGACGTCGACTGGGCGGAGCTCGTCGAGAGCATCAGCCTCGTCGACGACGCGCTGCGGGCCGGCAGCGATTTCGCGGAGATGGATTTTCCGACGCGCGACCTTTATCGAAGCGCGATCGAGGAGCTTGCGCGGGGCTCGAAGCTGACGGAACTCGAGATCGCGCGCGCGGCGCTGTCGACCGCAAGTGATCGAACCGGCCGCGAGCGGGACCCGGGCTATCACCTGATTGCCGCGGGTCGCCGCCCGTTCGAGGGGGTGGTCGGATTTCGTCCTCCCCTAGGCAGCTGGCTGGATCGATTCAACGCCACGATGAGCATTGGCGGCTATGTTCGCGCGGTCATCATGGTCGCCGCGACCGTTCTCTTCTTGCCGCTGTTCGCGCTGGCCGGCGAGAGTGTCGGCGGCTGGTTGCTCGGTCTGCTCGCACTTCTCGGTCTGGTCCCGTGTATCGATGCGGCGATGGCACTGGTGAACCGCGCCGTCACGAAAGGGTTCGGTGCGTCGATTCTACCGGGCCTCGAACTGGGCAAAGGCGTACCGGCGCATCTGCGCACGCTCGTGGCCGTTCCGATCCTGCTCACGACGCAGGCTGCATTGGAAGAGCAGATCGAGCGGCTGGAAATTCATTACCTTTCCAGTCCGGAGGGCGAGTTTCATTTCGCGCTGCTCTCGGACTGGACGGACGCCACGACAGAAGCCGTCGATGGCGATGACGCGCTCGTCGACGCGGCCGCCGCGGGCATCGACCACCTGAATCGCCGCTATGGACGTGCACCCGGCGGCAAGCGCTTCCTCCTCTTCCATCGTCGGCGGGTCTGGAATCGCGGGCAGCAGCGGTGGCTCGGGTGGGAGCGCAAGCGCGGCAAGCTGCATGAGTTGAACCGGCTGCTCCGCGGCGCGGACGACACGACCTTCGTTGCCGTCGGTGGACGGCCGCCCGCCCCACCTGGCGGCGTCCGTTACGTCATCACGCTCGACGCCGACACCCGAATGCCGCGCGAAACGGCCCGGCGGCTGGTCGGCAAGATGGCGCACCCGCTGAACCATCCGCGGTTCGATGCCGGAACCGGACGTGTCGTCGAAGGCTATGGGGTGCTGCAGCCACGCGTCACGCCGTCGCTGCCGATCGGCCGCGAGGGGTCGCGCTTTCAGCGCATCTTCTCCAGCATGAACGGCATCGACCCTTACGCCGCTGCCGTCTCCGACGTGTATCAGGATCTCTTCGGCGAGGGCTCCTACACCGGCAAGGGTATTTACGACGTGGATGCCTTCGAAGCGGCGCTCGACGGCCGTGTGCCCGATAGCACGCTTCTCAGTCACGACCTGTTCGAGGGCACCTTCGCCCGAGCCGGCCTCGCGTCCGATGTCGAGGTCGTCGAGGAGTTTCCGTCGCGCTACGACGTGGCGGCGGCGCGCCAGCACCGCTGGGCGCGCGGCGACTGGCAGTTGTTGCCATGGATACTCGGTCGCGGCGACGCCGCGGCGGTTGACCGGGGCAAGAGTACGCTTCCGCTTATCGGCCGCTGGAAGATGCTCGATAACCTGCGGCGATCGCTTTCCGCGCCCGCGAGTGTCGCCGCCCTGATCGCGGGATGGGCGCTGCCCCTGCAAGCTGCGGCCATCTGGACTGGTTTCGTCCTGTCGACGATTGCGTTGTCGACGTTGTTCCCCGTTCTCTCCGCGATCGTGCCGCGACGCGGCAGGATCACGGCGAGCAGCCACCTGCGCGCCCTCGCCGCGGACGTCCGCCTCGCGCTGTCCCTGACCGCACTGCTGGTCGTATTCCTGGCGCACCAGGCATGGTTGATGGCCGATGCAATCGGAAGAACACTGTTTCGTCTGCTCGTGAGCCACCGGCACCTGCTCGACTGGGCCACTGCAGCTCAGGCGACGGTAGGCCCCCGGCTTGACCTCGCCGGGTTCTATAGACAAATGAGCGGTGGTGTCGCCATCGGGATCGCTGCCGCGATCGTCGTCTGGTGGATCGGGATCGACGCCTGGCCGGTGGCAGCGCCGTTCGTGATCGCCTGGATAGCATCGCCGGCCATCGCGCGCTGGACGAGCCTTTCGCCGCTCGTGGCCGGGCGTTTGTCAGTCTCGGCTGCGGACGCCCGCGTACTGCGGCTGATCGCGCGCCGCACCTGGCGCTTCTTCGAGACTTTCGTGACGGCAACGGACCACATGCTGCCGCCGGACAATTTCCAGGAAGAGCCGAAGCCGACCGTCGCGCACCGGACCTCCCCCACCAATCTCGGCCTCTACCTTCTCGCTGCCGTCAGTGCCCGCGATTTCGGTTGGATGGGTACGACCGAAACCGTCGAGCGGATGGAGGCGACACTCGCTACGATGAGCGGCCTGCAGCGGTTCCGCGGGCATTTCTACAACTGGTACGACACGCGCGATCTTCGACCCCTTGCCCCGCGATACGTCTCGTCGGTGGACAGCGGCAATCTCGCCGGACACCTTATCACTCTTGCAAACGCCTGCCGGGAATGGATCGGCCGCCCGGTAGCGAGCCCCGAGCTGCTCGCGGGCGTCGACGATGCCCTGCAGCTCACGCGCGAATCCCTGCAAGATCTGCCCGACGACCGGCGCACGGAGACGATCACGCGGCAGCACCTTGGCGATGCGCTCGATGCATTGAGCGTCACGCTCCGCCAGGACCTGCCTCGCCAGGGCCTGATGCAACCGGGGGATGTCGCTGCCCAATTGCTGGAGCTTTCGTCTCAGGCGACGAACATGGTCGACATCGCCCGCACGCTCGCCAGCGAACGTGGCGACGAGGCCGGCGCCGAAATGCTGTTCTGGGCGGATGCGACTCTAGCGTCGATCGAGAGTCACCGCCGCGACACTGCACAGACAGCGGATGCCGCCCGCACCCTGGAGCAGCGCCTCGCAACGCTCGAAGCGACGGCGCAGGCGATGGCCGGCGCGATGGAATTCGGCTTTCTCCTCGACCCGGAGCGCAAGCTCCTATCGATCGGATACCGCGTCGCGGATGGCAATCTCGACCCGAGCTGCTACGACCTGCTCGCCTCTGAAGCGCGCCTGGCGAGCTTCGTGGCGATCGCCAAGGGCGACGTAGCCTCGCGCCATTGGTTCCGGCTCGGGCGTGCCGTTACACCGATCGGACGCGGCGCAGCGTTGATCTCCTGGTCGGGATCGATGTTCGAATATCTGATGCCCTCGCTTGTTATGCGCGCGCCGGCCGGCAGCCTGCTCGAACAGACGAACCGTCTCGTCGTCCGCCGGCAGATCGCTTATGGCGCCGCGCTCGGCGTGCCCTGGGGGGTTTCGGAATCCGCGTACAACGTTCGCGACCTGGAGTTCACCTATCAGTATTCGAATTTTGGCGTCCCGGGTCTGGGGTTGAAACGCGGTCTCGGCGAGAACGTCGTTGTCGCACCTTACGCGACGGCGCTTGCCACGATGATCGATCCGGGCGCCGCGGCGAGGAACTTCGCCCGGCTCGCCGCCGTCGGTGCGCTTGGCCGCTACGGATTCTGCGAGGCCCTGGACTACACACGCGTGCGGCTGCCCGAGGGGAAAGACGTCGCGATCGTCCGTGCCTTCATGGCGCACCATCAGGGCATGACGGTGATCGCCATCGCCAACGGGCTTCTGGACGGCGTGATGCGAGCACGTTTCCATGCCGAGCCGAGCGTGCAGGCGACGGAGCTTCTGCTGCAGGAACGCACGCCGCGCGATGTCGCGGTTGCTCATCCTAGAGCAGAGGAAGTCGAGACGGCGGCGACGGTCCCCGGCCTGGAGCGTCCGGCAGTGCGACGTCTTCGCTCCGCGCACGACGCAACACCGCAGGTGCACCTGCTTTCGAACGGCCGGTACGCGGTGATGTTGACGGGCGCGGGCTCCGGGTACAGCCGCTGGGGCGATATCGGGATCACACGCTGGCGCGAGGACGTCACGCGTGACGACTGGGGCGCCTACGTCTTCCTGCGCGACATAGAGAGCGGCGACGTGTGGTCGGCGGGTTACCAGCCGAGCGGCGTCGAGCCCGACAGTTACGACGTCACGTTCACCGAGGATCGTGCCGAGTTCGCCCGGCGCGACGGAACGATCACCACGACCCTCGACGTCTTCGTCTCACCAGAGGACAACGCCGAAGTCCGCCGCGTATCCGTCGCGAACGCGGGTAGCCAGGACCGGGAGATCGAGCTCACCTCCTACGCCGAGCTCGTGCTGGCGCCGCCCGCCGCCGACGCGGCGCACCTGGCCTTTTCCAAGCTCTTTGTGCAAACGGAGTATCTCGCCAAAGTCGGCGCGATCCTGGCAACGCGGCGTCGGCGCTCGCCCGCCGAACCTGAAATCTGGGCGGCGCATCTTGCCGTCGTCGAAGGCGAGGCGGTGGGCGAGCCGGAGATCGAAACCGACCGGGCCCGCTTCCTCGGCCGCGGAGGCGAAGTTCGGGAGCCGATTGCCGTGATGGATGGCCGGCCCCTTTCCAATACTGTCGGCACCGTCCTCGATCCCGTTTTCGCGCTGCGCCGCCGCGTGCAGGTTTCACCGGGCAGGACGGCGCGCATCGCCTTCTGGACGGTCGTCGCATCGTCCCGCGGCGAAGTGCTGGACCTGATCGACAAGCATCACGACGCGACGGCCTTCGACCGCGCGGCCACATTAGCGTGGACCCACGCGCAAGTGCAGTTAAGTCATCTCGGCGTCGATCCGGATCAGGCGATCCTTTTTCAGCGTCTCGCGGGCCACGTGCTCTACGCCAATGCGTCGCTGCGCCCGCCGTCGGAGGCCATACGCCGCGGCGGCGGCGGGCCGGCGGCACTCTGGGCGCAAAGCATCTCCGGCGATCTTCCGATCGTCCTCGCGCGGATCGACAACATCGAGGACGTCGCCATCGTCCGCCAGTTGCTGCGAGCCCATGAATACTGGCGGATGAAGCGGCTCGCCGTCGATCTCGTGATCGTGAACGAACGGGCATCCTCCTATATCCAGGATCTTCAGATCGCCCTGGAGACGCTGGTTCGGACAAGCCAGTCCCGAGCGCAGATCGGAGCGGACGTCGCGCGTGGCTCCGTGTTCGTGCTGCGTGCAGATCTCGTTTCGGCGGAGACACGGGCGCTGCTTCTCGCCATGGCCAGGGCCGTGCTGGTCGGAGGGCATGGAACGCTCTCGGAACAGCTCAACCGTCTCCAGGAAGCAAACACCGCCGCCGCGCCGCCGCCCACGCGCGTGCTGCCCGCAGACGTGTCGCAGACCGAACCGGCGCCGCCCAACCTCGAGTTTTTCAATGGGCTCGGCGGATTCGCCGCGGACGGACGGGAGTATGTGACGATCCTCGGCGCCGGGCGGTCGATACCGGCCCCGTGGATCAATGTCATCGCCAATCCCTCGTTCGGCTTTCAGGTCGCGGTCGAGGGCAGCGGCTACACCTGGTCGCTCAGCAGTCGCGAGAACCAGTTAACGCCCTGGTCGAACGATCCGGTCACCGATCGACCGGGGGAGGTCATCTATCTGCGCGACGAAGATACGGGCGAGCTGTGGGGGCCGACGGCTCTGCCAATCCGTGACGAGGCCGCGCCCTATATCGCCAGGCACGGCCAGGGATACAGCCGGTTCGAGCACACCGCACACGGTGTCGCGCTCGATCTCCTCCAATACGTGCCACTCAACGATTCGATCAAGATCTCGCGGCTGACGATCCGGAACACGTCGGAGCGACCCCGGCGCCTTTCGGTCACAGCCTATGTCGAGTGGGTGCTCGGCCCGTCCCGCAGCGCGTCTGCACTCTCGGTCGTGACGGAGATCGATCGCGAGATAGGCGCGATGCTCGCGCGCAACCCCTGGAACATGACGTTCGGTTCCCGTGTGGCCTTTGCGGATCTGGGCGGACGACAGACCGCTTGGACCGGCGACCGGCGGGAGTTTCTGGGACGCAATGGCACGCTCGACAACCCGGCCGCGCTGACGGGGGTAGTACTCCTCTCGGACCGGGTCGGTGCCGGCCTCGATCCCTGCGGCGCTCTGCAAACCCCGGTCGAGCTCGAGCCGGGCGGCACTGTGGAAATCGTCTTCTTCCTTGGCGATGCAGCGACGGCGGCCGATGCGCGATCCTTGATCGCTCGCTACCGGGCGGCCGATCTCGATGAGTGCCTTCGCGAGGTCGTGGGGTACTGGAACGACGTGCTCGGCACGGTTCAGGTGAAAACCCCGGATCGGTCCATGGACATCATGCTAAATCGCTGGCTGCTCTATCAGACACTCGCCTGCCGCGTTTGGGCACGAGCAGCGCTCTATCAGGCGAGCGGCGCTTACGGTTTCCGCGACCAGCTTCAGGATGGAATGGCGCTCGCCTTGTCGCGACCGGCGCTCACGCGCGAGCATCTCCTGCGCGCCGCGGCCCGGCAGTTCGTCGAAGGCGATGTCCAGCATTGGTGGCTGCCGCCCTCCGGCCAGGGTGTCCGCACACGCATTTCAGACGATCGAATATGGCTCGCCTACGCTGCCGCACACTATGTCGAGAGGACTGGGGACCTCGCGGTGCTGGACGAGCTCGTTCCATTCCTCGAAGGCCAGCGGCTTCGGTCCGGCGAGCACGATGCGTACTTCCAGCCCATGATCGCGGACGAGAGCGCAACGCTCTTCGAGCACTGCGCGCGCGGGCTCGATCAAAGCCTCGCCGTCGGTGAACACGGATTGCCGCTGATCGGCACAGGCGACTGGAACGACGGCATGAACCGGGTCGGCGAGATGGGCAAGGGGGAGAGCGTCTGGCTGGGCTGGTTCCTGCACGCGGCGCTCACGGCGTTCGCGCCTTTGGCGGAAAGTCGCGACGGGGATGCGCGCGCCGCGAAGTGGCTGTCGCACTCCGCTCGGCTTCAGACCGCACTCGAGCAAGAGGGTTGGGACGGCAATTGGTACCGGCGCGGCTATTTCGACGATGGAACGCCGCTCGGAACGTCTACGAGCAGCGAATGCCAGATCGACTCGATTGCGCAATCCTGGGGCGTGATCTCCGGGGCGGCGGATCCGATTCGTGCCGTGCGTTCCATGGCCGCCGTCGATGAGCAGCTCCTTTTCGGCGACGAAGGTCTGGCTTTGTTGTTCACGCCGCCCTTCGATCTGACGCCGCTCGATCCCGGATATATCAAGGGCTATCCGCCCGGCATTCGGGAAAACGGCGGCCAATACAACCATGCCGCCACGTGGTTGGTGATTGCCTTTGCCGCCCTCGGCCAGGGAGACAAGTCCGCCGAGGTGTTCTCGCTCATAAATCCGATCAGCCGCACGAGCACGCGAGCCGACGTGCAGCGCTACAAGGTCGAGCCCTACGCCGTCGCCGCCGATGTCTATTCGGTCGCTCCGCATGTCGGGCGCGGCGGATGGACCTGGTACACCGGCTCGGCCGGGTGGCTGTACCGGGCCGGGATCGAAGCGATCCTCGGCTTTCGACTACAGGGAGCGTCCCTGCTCCTGGCGCCCTGCATTCCCAAGGAGTGGCCGCGTTTTGAGATCGTCTTCAAGTATCGCTCTGCGCGCTACGAGATCGCCGTCGAGAACCCTACCGGCGTTAGTGGTGGAGTCGATTACGTCGAGCTGGACGGCAAGCTGCTGCCGGGCGGCCCGACCCGAGTTCCGCTCGTGGATGATGGTCTGGCGCACCAAGTGCGCGTGATCCTCGGGTAAGTCCGACAGGCTGCTAGCGCAACGGTCCGTCGGGCCGCTAGCCTAGCTTCGCGAGCGTGACGTCAAAGCTCGCGGCGAGCGCACCGTCCTTCGGGACGGCGGTTACAACAAGGTCCTTGGGAACTCCCCCCTCGCGCGCGAAGTAGAGCTGCGTGACCCGCGTCGCATAGCCCTTCGCGCACAATTCCGGTTCGGCGGGCGCGCCGGGTTTGTAGTACGGGCCCAGTGCATCCCGCGGGGTTACTCGACAGCGCTGGGCAAACACCACCGCCGGCGCCGCAAGCATCGCCGCACCGGCAATGACCCAACGCCTTCGCTCATGATTCATTTGTGTCCCACGCGATTCCGGTTCCCGGCCACGGGTCACTGGTCACGCAGTTATTCTAAGAAGGAACCTTCATGCCGCGCTGCACCGCCGGCCGCGCCGAAATTGCATCGAACCATCGCTTCAGGTGTGGAAAGTCCTCGAGACGCGTCTTATGCCACTCGTAGCGCGCAGCCCAGGGATACGTGGCGATATCCGCGATCGAGTACTCATCAGCAAGAAACTCGTGATCCTTGAGATGCGCGTCGAGGACGCCGTAGAGCCGGCGCGTTTCCTTCACATAGC
>JAQBFV010000050.1:0-7684 GCA_032123035.1 Betaproteobacteria bacterium
ATGATTACTGGTGATGATTACTGGTGATAGGAAAGACCAGGCGAAACAGTAACGGTTTATCACCACTTCTCATCACCATTATTCATCACCATTTCTCATCACTCTTATCTATACATGCAGCGGAGGCTCATCCATCACTCCAATCTGCTCCTTGATCTCGAGTATCCGGTCCTGCCAGTAGCGTTGCGTGCCGAACCACGTGAAGGCCGCGGGGAACGCCGGATCGCCCCAGCGCCGCGCGATCCACGCGGAGTAGTGAATGAGGCGCAGCGTGCGAAGCGCCTCAATGAGGTATAGCTCGCGCCGGTCGAACTCGCAGAAATCCTCGTAGCCTGCGAGCACATCCAGCAACTGGTGCGCCATCGACGCGCGGTCGCCCGACAGCAGCATCCACAAGTCCTGCACGGCAGGTCCCGTACGGGCGTCGTCGAAATCCACGAAATGGGGACCCTCATCCGTCCACAGGACGTTGCCGCCGTGGCAATCGCCATGAAGGCGGAGAACATTCACCTTACCCGCGCGCTCGTAGCACCGGCGCACACCGTCGAGCGCAAGCGCCGTAGCGCTCGTCCAGGCTTCCAGAATATCCTGAGGGATGAAGCCGCTGCCAAGGAGCCAGTTGCGCGGCTCGGTGCCATGACTGTCGATGTCGAGCGCCGGCCGCTCGCGGAAAGGCTGCGTGGCGCCAACGGCATGGATGCGCGCGATGAATCGCCCGATCCATTCGAGCGTCTTCCGGTCCTCGAGCTCAGGGGAGCGGCCGCCGCGGCGCGGAAAGACCGTGAAGCGGAAACCCTCGAACGCGTGCAGTGTCCCACCGGCGATGGCGAGTGGCGCCACGACCGGTATCTCGCGCTCGGCCAGCTCTTGTGAAAAGACATGCTCCTCCAAAATCTGGGCGTCGCTCCAGCGCGCCGGGCGATAGAACTTGGCGACGAACGGGGGCCCCTCCTCCATCCAGACCTGGTAGACGCGATTCTCGTAACTGTTCAGCCCCAGAAGGCGCCCGTCGGGCCGCAGCCCGACGCTCGCGAGCGCGTCGAGGGCGCGATCGGGCGTGAGATCGGAATAGGGAGCCGGTGCCACCGCGACATTGTAAAGGCGTAACCGGCACCTGGTGACTTGGCTTGCGAATCTCGTCCATGGGCACGATCGAATACACTCGAACAAGGTCCGGAAGCCCGGCTGGGTAGCGCCACGCGCGATCGTCGGGCCCTCGCGCGCAACCGGAAATCCCGTGCTAGACTCATTCGCGTTTTTTGGAACGACGGCCATGACCTCAGCTAATACTCGAACCCGCGTCCAGCACGTGTACGAATTCGCGGTCTTGGATCAGGTCCCGGATGGCGCGACCAGCCTGAAGGTCACCGCGCGGCGCCTGCTCTCCGGGCCGAGCCTGAAGAGCGGGAAATCCTCGACCGTCGGCGCCGTGCTCTCGGGCAGCCACATCATCTGCACGCTCGGCCGGCAGGCGCGGGGCACCGGCGCCAAGGCCCACACCCATCCCAACGAGCAGTTCAACTTCGTACTGCAGGGAACGATGATGAGCGACATCGAGGGCGACCGCGTATTTGCGTCGCGGGGGATGATCCTGCACACGCCTGGCATGGCCGCGCACACCGGCCTTGCCTGCCCTGACGAAGACCTGGTGTTTCTCGCGATCAAAGATACACGCCACGGCATCACCGGTCCGCCGGTGGACGGCAAGTACGACGGTCCCAACTGCTTTCCGGGCTTTGGCAGCCGGACGAACGAGCCGAGACAGACGACCGCTGACGCGCTCGCGGAGGCGAAGCACCTCGCGCCCGGACCGGGCAAGCGCTACGTCTACGATATGAGTGAGGCGCTCGACTCGCGGTCAGGCCCGGCGAGCGCGGTGGTGAAACCCGGCGCGGAACTCGCACCGCCGGCCGGAATCAGCGGCAAGCTGCTTACGGGCGAGCAGCTGCACGTCGCCGTGCTGCGTCTTGCGCCTGGCGCCGCAATCGCGCGTCACGCGCACGATAACGAGCAGTTCACGTTCGTGGCGGAAGGAACGCTCGAGGCGGATCTCGAAAGCGACCGCATGCTGGTTAACGAGCACTGCCTGCTGCACGTGCCCTCGGGAATGGTTCACGCGCTCACCGCGCCGCGCGGTGCGCTCGTCCTCATCGCGCAGGACAAGTGCCGCAGCTTTTCGAGGTAAGGCCCTCGCCCGGGATATCCGCTCGACGCGATCTTAGATTACTGCCCCGCCTCGCCGGCCTGCCTCGCCATCTCCGCGAGCACCTGCTCGGTGATGTCGATGCGCGAGCTCGTGAATTTGGCTTCCTGCACCACCAGGTCGAAATTACCCGCCTCCGCCACGGCCTTGATCGCGGCACGGACATCTTTTATGAAATCCACCGCGATCTCGTTGCGACGCCTTTGAATGTCCTCGCGCATGGCCATTACCATCCGATCGGACTTCTTCATCATCGCTGAGATCGCGTTGCCTCTTGCCTGGAGCTCCGATCGGTCCAGCGTGCTGCGCTCGGCGTCAAACCGCGCCCGCTCATCCGTGATCCGAGTCTGCAAGGCAAGGATCTCCTGCTCGCGCGGGCCGAATTCACTTTTTAGCGTTTCGACAAGGCGCTTGCCCTGCACCGAATCTCGTTCCACCCGGGGGGCGTCGACAAAACCGATTTTGATTTCCTGCGCGTGCGCGAGCGCCGCGGCCAGCACCATCGCACCCGCGAGAAGAACACTTCGGAACATGCCGGATTTATTGTTCAAAAGATTCGGGAACCTCCGGCGCGAATCGCAGCAGCAGCGCTAGCGCGTTACACGCGCTCCGCGCCTTCGCGAATTAAACACCGTGCGCGGAGGTCCACGCCCCTCCCGCCCCGCGCACTGCCGCGTTATTACGCCGGTCAGTCCGCCTTCAGGTTGTCCGCGGAGGTCTTGCCGTCCTGGCCGCGCACCAGCTCAAACTGGACTTTTTGACCTTCCGCCAGCGTTGCGAGCCCTGCGCGCTGAACGGCCGAGATGTGCACGAAGACGTCCTTGGATCCGTCGTCGGGCTGGATGAAGCCGAAGCCCTTGGTGTTATTGAACCACTTCACTGTTCCGTTTGGCACATAGACCTCTCTTGAAAAATGAAAAGATGATGTTATTTATGGAACGAGCACGCCGGGCGAAGGGACACCGCCCGGCATCGTGTTACCCCTATTTTCTCCGTCCCACAGGCTCGACCTTGGTAACACGATAGTTGATAGCACCGGAACCATGACGGCCCGCCGCAGTGAATTGGTGAGGGCCATTGCAGTGGCGGCAACGGTACACGAACTCGTCGCCCTTGCCGGCGGTGCGCACGGTGGTCAGCTTGCCGCAGTGATGGCATCTCACGAGAATGCCCTCGCGCCGGCCTGGGCAGCACCGCGCCTGCGTAGAGCCGCCGCCCGACGCAAAGCACGCGCATCAATCACAACCGCATGACCTTGGCTCTGAAATCGATCCGCACTGTCCGACGCGGTCGCCTCAGAAGCCGGATTTAACACGACGATGTCCATCTCGATTCTTGTCAGGCGGGACGATTCGGAGAAACTCCCTGAACAGCATGAGGGGAGCGGGGCGTGGAGGTGGGTAGGAGCCGTTTGTCGCGGTGTCAGCATTGCATTATACACGCATCGAAACAGCAAGTCCCGGAGCGCCCTCATCGAGCTTCGAGTTTGCGAAAAGCGGCCGTTCCCCGCGCGGTCTTCACCACATCAGCCCTCGGTTTCCGGTGGCCCGCTCGTTTCAGCATTCTCGCCGGCATCACCGGTTTGCGTCAGCTCCGGCTGCTCCGCGGGGGCTTCGGGATCGCTCCCATCCGACCCGGTTCTGGCGGCGAGCTTGCGCTGCCGTTTTTCTTCCTGCCTCTTTTTCTTTTTCAGATCCCTCTGGCGCTTCTCGAATCGATAGTTTTGTTTTGCCAAGTGTTTACCTCACATCGCAGCAGCTGCCGCTTGTGTTGAATTGCAATAGGGGCGACTCCGAAAGCGCCGCTACCCGGCGCCCGCACGCGAATCGGATCAGCTGGACGCAGCTCAGGAAGGGCGTCCCCCGCCGCCGCCAAACTTTCCTCGACCGCCACCGCCCCGTCTCCCGCCGAAACTTCCGCCACCGCCGCGGCCCGCCTGCGCTCGCGCTTCGCTCACCGTCACGTTGCGGCTGTCTAAAGGCGTGCCATTGAGCGCGGCGATAGCAGCCTGCGCCTCCTGCTCGCTGCCCATCTCGACGAAACCGAACCCCTTCGAGCGGCCGGAATCGCGATCCATGATGACCTGCGCCGACGCCACATTGCCGTGCGCCGCAAACAACTGATGCAGGTCGTTGTCACCCATGTTGTAGCTCAGGTTGCCGACGAAAAGCTTCTTGCCCACGCGAAACGCTCCGTAACGGAAACTTGCGGCGGTCATGCCCGCACCATAAGAATAACAGGGACCACGGCCGAAATCGAATGCGGAAATGCGCCCGGAGGCGGGACGCAAAGCAAAAACCCCGGCGGAGCGGGGTTTTTTCTCGACACGGGAGCCGCAAACGCTGCACGAGCCCTGCCGTTTTCAGGCAAGCATCAGAATCGTCTTTGGATGAGCTTCGCGTGAGAGGGGTGGAAAACATAGCCCTTGGACTGTGCATTGGCCATGCAGCCATCGTAATTCTTGTACGCCTGCGCAGATTCCGACAGCACCGATCGGTCAGCCGCCAGACGCTGCCACCTCCAGCGCCGGTCCTGGTCCACATAGAAACGCCAGATTGCGTTCATTAAGACTTTCCTTTCAGACACTCCACTTTCAGACCTTGCATTATACGCCATTTTCGCGCACTGCTGACGCACGAATCTCTCTGCTTACATGAACATGGACAACAGTGGAGCAACGAGAATAGAGCGCGTTGTTACCGATGCGTGCGCCGTCATCCGATCCGTGTAGTCAGCCTCGAAACTCACGTCTCTCCTTTCTCCTTTCGCCTTCCGCCTTCGGCTCTCCTCCCACCGGCCTCTGTATTACCATAGCAACCTTCGCTCTCGAGCCGAATCACGGAAAGCAATGGAATCCACAAAACACAATCTCGTCTGGAGCCAGCGCCTGAACGTTCGTTGGTCCGACATGGACGCAAACGGTCACATCAACAACGCCGCATTCTTCACTTACTTCGAGCAGACGCGTATCGAGTGGCTGCAATCCATCGCCGCCCAGACGACGCCCGATGGACAGGGCCCGGTCGTCAAAAAAGCGAGTTGCACCTACATCCTGCCGGTCAGCCATCCTGCAACGCTGGAGCTCAAGCTGTACGCCGGCAAACCGGGCCGGACGAGTTTTCCGACTTATTCCGAAGTCTGGACGACGAGCGCAAGCCCGGAGAAGGTCGCCGAAGGCGAGGCCATCATGGTGTGGGTCCACCGCAAAACCGGCAAGCCGCAACCCGTGCCGGAGTTTCTGCGGAAGCTCATGCCTGAATGACTCTCGTTTAAAACCCAAGGATTAACCGCAGATAGTGTTTTTCTGTTTGTAAGTTCGACAGCCTAGCGAGGCCGCTGCACCACACCAAGCTGCAGGAGCATGCCGAGGTCATCGCGAACAGCGGCGTGCTCGGTGATCTGCCCGTCAGCGATGCGAAAGCTGTGGAATTGCAGGACCCTGACTGGTTTCCCGGTGGGCGCGACACCTGTCAGCATGCCGCTGCCGATGGATTCCGGCCGCGTCGGCTGGCCCCGGTGGGTGCCGGTCATCATGACCTTGCACACGACGCGGTCGCCCTCGGCCGTACTCTCTTCGATTCGATAAGTAAAGTCAGGAAAGATGCCGAAGAGCATCTCGAACACCTTCTGCATTCCGGCTCGGCCGACTTCCCGGCCGTGGTTCTTTGCATTGACGGCGTAGAACGCAGCCCCCGCGGCGGCGTCCTGGCGATTAAACCCCTCGTCGTAGAGACGCTGAATCAGTTTTTTGTTTTGCTCGAGCGACATCCAAACCTCCATGAGCCATGACGGTTTCCGGAAAGCTTAACCGCCGAGGCAACGATACATCAACTATTGCTACGAGAACGTGACCGGTGACCAGTCAAACCCGTATAGATCCCGTGAAATACGTAGATAATTGACCACGGAATCCCACGGAATTACACGGACGGTAAGCTGAACCGGGAAGCGCGCTTTGGTGAAACAACAGTTTCAGTGTGCTTCCGTGTGTTTCCGTGGCTGTGTTGTTTTCGAAACGGTTTCAACGATTCACATTATCAATGCCGTCGCGGCGCGCAGCCCCGTGCGCTCCCGTAGCGGTGGCGCTATACTCGAAGCTCATCACCGACAACCGACAAGTAAGGAGGAAATGATGGCCAACAAGCCGGATGTGGGCCCGGGCGTCGTCGTCCGGGGCGAGCGGCCGAGCCTCGACGCACCGGACCTGCCGAGCCGTCCGTACGAGTTCGTGATGGAAACCGAGGTCGAGTCGCTTGAGAAAATGCATAAGGTCGCGCGACACCGCAAGTTTGAAATCCATGTGGACGAGCCCGCGCATCTCAAGGGCGACGACCAGTACCCGCAGCCCCTGATCTACGTCGCCGCCGGCCTGGGTGCTTGACTGCTCACCCAGGTGTCGCGGTACGCGACCATGACAAAAACCAGGATCAAGCACACGAAGGTGCGGGTCCTGTTCGACTGGTTCCTGCGGGGATCCGTGATCAAGGGAACCATCGACAGCGGCTGCAATGAAGTGCAGACGCATCTCGAGGTGCAGTCGGACGACGATCCGGACAAGGTGCGGAATGTCGTACGATGCGCGAAACGGGGCTGCTTTGCCGAGCAGATGGTCGTCAGGCCCGTCCCCCTGGTGAGCACAATCAAGATCAATGGCGAGGCGTTTGAGCTTTGATGCCTGATGAAACGTATCCGGAGCGTGCCTAGAAAACTTAGAAAACGCCATTAGCCGCAGATGAACGCAGATCCAAAACCGAGGACATCATCGATTTTCAGTCCTTTCGGCGTTTATCGGCGTGCATCGGCGGCGGTAATTCGGTTTTTGACATAGGCTCTTGTGACTTGTGCTCAACCCGTGATTAAGTGATGAATCGATCAAAGCCATGATCCGTTACTCATTGCTCATTGCTCGTTGCTCATTGCTTATCGCACTGCTGATGGCTGGCGCGGGCTGCTACAGTGGTCTCATTGTCGCCGCGGACAACTATCTGACCTACGAATACGCCTTCACCGATGTCGCGGCCGCAAAAGCGCGCCAGGAGGCCGAAAAATTGTGCGCGGCACGCAAGAAGATGGCGGTCGAAACGCGCAGTGTCTGCACGCTCTCACGGTGCACAACGGACTATCAGTGCGTTGACCCTAAGCATCCGCTGGAATTCGAGCCGGATGGCTATATGACCAATCAATATTAGCGAGACGGCCCCCCCCCCGGCAGTCTCACGTAACGATGAAACGTTTGCTCATCGGGTTCCACTCGATGACCGGCGGCGCGCGTCAGATGGCCGAAGCTGTGCTGCGCGGCGCCACGTCAGAAGGCGGGGTTCAGTCGCGGCTCGTCCGCGCCGCGGAAGCGACGGCGGAGGACGTGGTGGAGGCAGACGGCTATGTTTTCGTGACGCCGGAAAACCTTGCCGCCATGTCCGGCGTCATGAAGGATTTCTTCGACCGCACCTACTATGCAGCGCTCGAGCGGATCGCCGGCCG
>JAQBFV010000051.1:0-21254 GCA_032123035.1 Betaproteobacteria bacterium
TCGAGGCGTTTTGCCAGCGCCCTCGCCCGCACCACGCCGCCGACGTCAGGCGACACCACCACCAGATCCTTGTGATCGTGCTTCCATACATCGCCGAGCATGATGGGCGCCGAATAGATGTTGTCCACGGGGATGTCGAAAAATCCCTGGATCTGCTCCGAGTGCAAATCCATGGTGAGCACCCGGTCCACGCCAGCACTAGCCATCATATTAGCAACGACCTTGGCGCTGATCGCCACGCGCGCCGAGCTCGGGCGCCGGTCCTGCCGCGCATAGCCCATATACGGGATCGCGGCGGTGACGCGTCCCGCTGAAGCGCGCTTGAGCGCGTCTACTATCACCAGCAACTCCATCAAGTTGTCATTGGTGGGCGAGCAGATCGACTGCAACACGAACACGTCTCGGCCGCGAACGTTCTCGAGGATCTCCACCATCACCTCGCCATCGCTGAAGCGGCCCACCTTGGCGCGGCCAAGATGGAGGTGAAGATGCCCGGCAACATCCTCGGCAAGCCGGGGATTGGCGTTGCCGGCAAATACCATCAAGCTATCTAAACTCACGCTCTCACCTCTGCGCGCCTGCAACGTCCCGATCCGGTCGGGACCACCGCGTGGGCAGCGCTACACGACACCACGTCGAACAGTTTGGCTGGGGAGGAAGGATTCGAACCTTCGCATGCCGGAATCAAAATCCGGTGCCTTAACCAGCTTGGCGACTCCCCAACAGCGCTCCATCAGGGCAGACGGTCCGCCAAGGATTTGGTCGCGCTTTCACGCGACCAAATCCTTTCTTCAGACTGCCTTGAAGAATCCGCCATCGCAAACATAATCAGGTTTCCTCTGGTGGCGATCTTTCCCTGCTTGAATCACGAGCTTCCTGTCAGAAGCCACCCTCGATTCCGGGACGTCTTTCCTAAGGAATTTGACGGCCATGCTCCGGCAAATTCCTAGCGAGCCAGATCTTGCAGCGGGTGCCGCGCCAGACCCTGCGCAATGAATCCCGACATGCCTGTGGGCGCCCGCCCCCACACCTCGCGCGCCGCGCCTTCGGTCTCGAACGCAGCGAACACACATGCCCCGCTACCCGTCACCCATGCCGGTGCGGCCCGTCTCAGCCATTCCAGATTCTTTGCCACCTCAGGGTATTCCCGGCACACGACCGGTTCCAGGTCGTTGCCCGCCAACTCGACCGAAAAGCGTTGCATTTTAATAGGTTTTGACCCCCGTTTCAATTCAGGATGGGCGAAGATTCGGGCGGTTGGCACGGCCACCGGGGGGGTCAGGACCAGATACCAGGCGGGCGGGAGCGCCAGCGGCTGAAGGCGCTCGCCGATGCCCTCGGCCAAGGCGCTTTCCCCCTGCACGAAGAACGGCACGTCTGCTCCCAGCTCGAGCCCCAGCTCGAGCAACCGGGCACGCGTGAGCCGTGTTTCCCACAGGTGGTTCAACGCGAGCAACACGGTCGCCGCGTCCGAGCTCCCGCCCCCAAGCCCGCCGCCAAGCGGCAGGCGCTTCTCGAGCGTGATATCGGCGCCAAACCGCGTGCCCGTCGCGCGCTGGAGCAAAAGCGCCGCGCGCACCGCAAGGTCGTCCGCGGCCGGAACACCGATGACTTCATTCGCGCGCGCAATCACCGAATCATTGCGCACCCGGAATCGTAGCGTGTCGCCGTAATCGATGAGACGCAACACCGTCTGCAGCAGGTGATAGCCGTCCGCGCGCCGGCCTACGACGCGCAACATGAGGTTGAGCTTGCCCGGCGCCGGAAAACTCGTTGGCAGGTCCCTCATGGTCCTTCCACTGAGCGCCAGCCGTCGATCACCAGACGGATCACATGCCTACCGTTCGCCAGCTTCAGCCGGCGAGGCAGACGGCCATTTTCGATCAAAGGGTCCGGCACCAGCGTAATCTGCCAGCCGTCCTGCGTGAGCCCGACAAGCCGCGCGCGCTCATCGCGCTCGATGTTCTGCGCCGTTGTGCCCGGTACGGCTTCGCCCCGTACCCACCAGCCAAGGTGCGTCAGCGGCAATTCCCACCCGAGCCCCTTCCGCGTGAGGCTTTCGACGTCGGCGTCGCTGAATTGGCTGCCATCCGCACCCGTCAGCGTGGCCCCCTCGCCATCGCCGACGATGTGCGCGAGCGTCTGGCCTGCAGGCGTCAGCAGCCAGATCTCGTCACGCTTCGAGAGGTGATGCCAGCGCACGTTGGAGGAGAACGCGCGGCCATCGTAGCTCACCGCAACGCGCCCGATCAGATCGAAAGGCACCGGCGCGACGGGCGCGCGGGCCGGCGGCGCAATCGCCGCACACGCCGCCAGGAGCGCGCTCGCGGCGAGCGCAGCGCACGACGGTAACCGGATCATGGGCAACGCCTACTTAAGGCAGGAAGCGCTTGACGGTTTTCTGCAAGGCCTCGTTCTTCGGGTGGTCCTTCAGCGCCCCACCCCAGATCTGGCGGGCTTCCTCGCGCCGCCCCATCGCCCACAGCACTTCGCCGAGGTGTGCCGCGATCTCTGCGTCGGGGCGCTCCTTGTACGCCCGCTGCAGATACACGAGGCCCTCTTCGCTACGGCCCATTCGGTAGAGCACCCAGCCCATGCTGTCCAGGATGAACGGGTCATCGGGCGAGAGTTTGAGCGCGGCCTGAATCAGGTCGTGCGCCTCCTCGACACGCTGGTTGCGGTCCGCCAGCGTGTAACCCAGGGCATTATAGGCATGCGCGTGGTCGGGCTGGATCTTGATGAGCTTGCGCAGGTTGGCCTCGGCGACATCGATACGATCGACCTTCTCCGCCGCCATCGCGTAGTCGTACAGCAGGTCCGGTGTGTTGGGCATCTTTTCCAGCGCCTGGCCCAAGACATCGAACGCCTCCTGATAGGCATTCGCCTCGCGCAACAGCTGCGCCTCAGCCTGCGTAAGCTGAACCCGCTCGCGATTGCTGTGCGCGGTTACCTGCTGCAGGTGCTGGCGCGCCTCCGCAAGCTTGCCTTGCTTGGCAAGGATCCCTGCATAGCGGCCCTGGGCGTTGATGTAATGTCCGCCCGGCTTGACACTCGAGTACCACTTCAGCGCCTCGTCGAAGCGCTTGCGCTCCTCGTTCACCTGGCCGAGGTAGAGCCGCGCGGCATCGGGGTCCTTGTAATCGAGCTCGAGCACGCGTTTCAACTGCGCCTCGGCCGCGTCGTAGTCTTTGGACTGCACCGCAAGCAGCGCGACCGCCATGCTGACTTCCGCATTCTGCGGATACTCCCTCACCAGCACCTCGAATTGCTGGCGCGCCTCGGCGTAACGCTTTACGTTGACCAGCAGCCGCGCATAGTTAAGGCGCACGTCGCGCGCTTTGGGATACGCTTCGAGATATCCGCCGAGGTACTGAATCGCCTCCTCGTTCGAGCGCCGCTGCAGCACTTGCGCGACGAAGAGCGCTGCAATCCCCCAGTCCGGCCTCAACTCCAGCGCGGCGCGCGCTTCGTTCAGAGCCAACTGCTCGTCTTTCGCGTTCCACGCCGCTTGCGCCACGGCCAGCCGCGCCTCCGGCACGTCCGGATATTTCGCAGCGAGCCCTCGCATGAGCTGCAGCACGCCCGGCTTGTCCTGGTGGCGCACGAGCAGGGCGTTCAGCTGGAGGAAGCTCTGTCCGACGTTTTTGCGATCGGCGGCCAGCCATTTTTCGAGGTGCGGCTGCGCCTCGGCAATCTTCGCCTGATTCACCAGCAGCGCCGCCATTATCTGGCGCGCCCGTGTCGATTTCGGGTCGACCTGCAGCCAGAGGGTGGCCGCCTCAAGCGCCGCGGATTGAAAACGTGCGTTCCATGCCACCTCGGTGGCGCGCTGCGCGATCCTCGGATCGCGCGTATCCCGGGCCAGCTCGAGATAGGCCGGTACCGCCACGTGCGGCTGGCCACGCTGCACGGCGATCTCCGCAAGCATTATCTTGTAAAGCAGCTCTTCATTGAGCTCGACATCCGGAAGGGACGACTTGCGTGCGTCGGGCTTCGCCGTTACGACCCTTGGCAGGGCCTGCGCGCCATCCGCGCCGGGCGCACCTGTCTCCTCGTGGGGCAGTTGCTGCGCGCACGCGGCAAGTGTTGCGCATAGCGACAAAACCAGGAAGCGATAAGGGGTCATGAGACGGAGCAGCCCCGCAGCGGGGCGGTCAGTGGCAGAGCGACGAGGCCAATTGCTTCATAAACCGTCACATATTAGGTATATTTTGCGCGCGCCACAAGAGATGCCCCCGCCGTGTATCATTGAGCGTCACGATGCCGGAACAGGATCCCGCCCACACTATTTCCGCGCGTGGATTGACCCGCAGTTTTGGCGGCCGCGTCGCCGTGAACAACATCACGCTCGAACTCCGACGTGGCGAGGTGCTCGGCTTTCTCGGGCCGAATGGAGCTGGCAAGACGACCACCATGCAAATGCTGACGGGCAATCTCGCCCCGACGCACGGCGCGGTCAGCATCTGCGGCATCGACCTGCTTGAGAAGCCAACCGCCGCCAAGGCGCGTTTTGGCTACCTGCCTGAAGTGCCGCCGTTGTATCGGGAATTGACGGTGGACGAGTATCTCCGGCTGGCTGCCCGGCTCCATCGCGTGCCGCGCGCAATGTTGAGTGACGCGGTTGCCCGGGCGCGACAACGCTGCGGGCTGGTCAAAGTCGGCGCCAAGCTGATCGGCACGCTGTCCAAGGGCTACCAGCAGCGCGTCGGAATCGCTCAGGCGATTGTGCACGCCCCGGACGTCGTGATCCTCGATGAACCCACCGTCGGCCTCGATCCGAACCAGATCCGCGAAATCCGGGCTCTGATCCGCGAGCTCGGCGGCACCCACAGCGTGATCCTCTCCACCCATATTCTGCCGGAGGTGGAAATGCTCTGCGACCGGGTCCAGATCATGCACCACGGCAACATCGTCTACAGTGACACCATTGCCGCGCTCAAGCAGCACGAGCGTGGCGCCACGATCGTGCTCGGACTGCGGCGCCCGCCCGCGCTCGAGGAGCTCGCGACCGTGCCGGGCGTCACCGCCGTCGAGCGGGGAGCGGAGACCCTTTTCCGGGTCCAGTTCTCCCCGGGCGAGGACCCGACCGATGCGCTGGTAAGCCACGCCGCCGCCAGCGACTGGGGGCTCTATCGCATCGCGCCAGCGCAAAACAGCCTGGAGGACGTTTTCGTGAACCTGACCCGGCGCGAGGAAAACAATTGAACCGCCAAGACGCCAAGAACGCCAAGAACGCCAAGGAATCAACAACACAAAACGCAGCAAACCGCGTTTACTACGGATTTTCGGAAATGAACATGCTGTGGACGTGCCAGATCAGGGCCTTGGTCCGGTATCTTGTTACAGTCTTTCTTGGCGGCCTTGGCGCCTTGGCGGTTGATACATGATTTTCACGATCGCCAACAAAGAGCTGAAATCGCTGTTCGCCTCGCCACTGGCGTGGGTCGTGCTCACCGTCACGCAAATCATCGTCGGCTATGTGTTCCTGCGCCGGCTTGATGATTTCCTGCAGCTGCAGTCACAGCTCGCGCGGCTCGCGAGCCCGCCGGGCGCGACCGAGCTCGTGGCAGCGCCGGTGTTCGGCACCGCTGCGGGCGTGCTGCTGTTCTCGGTGCCCCTCCTCGCCATGCGCCTCATCGCGGAAGAACGCCGCAACCAGACCATGGTGCTAATTGTTTCGGCACCGGTTTCCATGACCCAGATCGTGCTTGGAAAATTTCTCGGCCTGTTCGTATTTCTGCTGCTGATCGTCGCGCTCACGGCGCTCATGCCGTTGTCGCTCGCCGCGGCGACGAGCGTCGACTATGGCCTGCTCGCAGGGCTCTTCGCCGGACTCGCGCTGCTGGCAGCGAGCTTCGCCGCCGTCAGCCTGTTCATCTCGTGCTTGACGGTGCACCCCGTTGCCGCTGCCGTGGGCTCCTTTGCGGCGCTGCTGGTGATGATGCTGGCGGGCGAGGCTGCGGGTGAGGGCCTGCGCGCGCGCGGCTGGTTGCTGGCCGCCAGCCTCGCCCAGGTGCTGTCCCCCATCAAGAACTTCGAACCTTTCGCCAAAGGCGTGCTCGACACCTACGCAGTCGCCTGCTCGCTCCTTGTGGTCGTGTTTTTCCTGGCATTGGCAGCGCGCCAGCTCGACGCGCAGCGCCTGAGAGGCTAAGAGCCCCTAACATAATGAAACGCACGCTGCGCTGTCACGATTTTTGCGGAAGACTGAAATGAGCTTTCCGGGCGGGCGCCGTTTGCAGCTGTTCGTCCACCACGGCTTGTTCGCGGTGCTGCTGGTCGCGCTCGTGACGCTCCTCGCCTACCTGGCATACGAGCACCGCGTCGAGCGTGATCTGACGCAGGCTGGTCGCAACACGCTTTCGGCCGCCACCCTGGATGTGCTGGGGCGGCTCGACGCGCCGGTCCGGATTACCGCGTACGCGATGGCCAAGGACACGCGTGGCGACAACGTGCACCGTCGGATCGAGAATTTCCTGCGCCCGTATCAGCGCATCATGCCCGGTCTGTCGCTAACGCTTGTGGACCCGCGCGAACACCCCAAGGCCGCGTCGGCCGCCGGCGTGCGTGCGCCGGTCGAGCTCGTGGTGGAATACAAGCGGCGAACCGAGCACCTTACCGAGTTCACCGAGCAGGCGTTCGCCAATCTGCTGATGCGGCTGGCGCGGGGCGCGGAACGGCTGGTGCTCTGGCTCGACGGTCATGGCGAGCGCAAGTTGAATGGCATTGCCAACCACGATCTGGGCGATTTCGGCCGCCAACTCCTGCAGAAGGGATTTCGCGTCAACAGCGTCAACCTTGCCGCGGCGCAAGCGATGCCGGCCAACGCGGCGCTGCTGCTGATCGCGAGTCCGCAGACGGGCGTAACGGCGGCAGAGGTGCAGAAGATAAGGCGGTACCTGTCGAACGGCGGCAACCTGCTCTGGCTCATCGATCCCGAGCCATTGCGCGGATTTCAACCCGTTGCCGAGGAACTCGGCCTGGTGCTCATGCCAGGTGTCGTGGTCGACCCCCGGGCGACGGAATTCAAGGCGTCGCCCGCCTTTGCGGTCGGAACCAGCGCCGGCTACAGTCCGCACGCGGTCACCGCGACTCTCAATCTCAACACGCTGTTCCCGTATTCGCGAGAAGTCGGGACCATCGAGAGCGACGAATGGCGCGTCACCCCGTTGGTGGAGGTGGCCCCGCGCGGCTGGGTCGAGACCGGCAGCGTCGACGGCGCCGTGGAGTTCGACAAGAACCGCGACGTCCCCGGCCCGGTTACGATCGCTGTCGCGCTCGAACGCACGGTCAACGATAAAGCGCAGCGGATTGCGGTGTTCGGAAACGCGAGTTTCCTGTCCAACACCTACGTCGGCAACGGCGGCAACCTCGATCTCGGCGTCAACCTCGCCAACTGGCTCGTGGGCGATGATGACCTCATCACGATCCAGCCGCGAGCGAGCGCCGACAGCCGGCTGAATATCGGCCAGTTCGGACTCTACCTCATTGCCTTCAGCTTCCTCTTCGTCCTGCCCTTCGCCTTCGTGATCACGGGTGTGGTGATCTGGTGGCGCCGGCGCAACACATGAAACAGTCTTTCTGGTTGAACATGGCGCTGCTCCTCGTGGTGGCGGTCGTTGGGGCGTTCGTGTACTTGAAGCCGCCAGCCGACGCGCCCGTAGAGCACGCCGTGTCCACGCTCCAGCCCGTGGCTGCGATGGCGGTGCGCATCGAGCGGCCCGGCATGACGACGGTCGTGCTCGACAAGAAACAGGGCACCTGGTTCCTCGTTGCCCCATTTGCCGCTCGCGCCGACGAATTCATGGTGCAGCGCCTGCTCGCGGTCCTGCAGGCACGGACCGTCCATCGGTTTTCGGCGAAGGACCTCGCCCGCTTCAATCTGGAGCGGCCGCAAGCGCGTCTCATCATCGACAGCCAGCTCTTCGACTTCGGCCTGGTCAACGAACTCTCGCAAGAACAGTACGTGCTTACCGGCGACGCGGTCTACGCCCTTTCGACGCGCTATGGGCTGGCCCTGCCGACCCGGCCCGAGGCGCTCGCGAGCCGGCGCCTGCTCGCCCCGGGCGAAGCGCCGGTCCGCATCGCGCCGCCCGGGTTCACCGTGACGGACGCGCAGGGCCGCTGGGTCCTGGACCCAACGCCGGACGACTGGAGCCAGGACGAGATCAACCGCTGGGTGGACGAATGGCGCTTTGCCTCGGCGCTGCGCATCGAGCCGTACCAGCAAGGCGAACCACAGATGGCAGTGCGGCTGGAACTGCGCAACGGTGAAACGCTTGTGGTGGGCATCCTCAGCCGCAAGCCGGAGCTGGTCCTGCTCCGCGCGGACCAGCGCCTGCAGTACCACTTCGTCGCAGAAGTCGGAAAGCGCCTGCTCTCCCCGCCCGGAGCCGCCCGCAATGAGCGGGCGAAGAAGAAATGACTCGTGAAACGTGAAACGTGAAACGTGAAACGTGAAACGTGAAACGTGAAACGTGAAACGTGAAACGTGAAACGCAGATTAGAGCTTGCCCATCGTTCACCGTTCACCGATTTTTATATGCCGGAACTGCCTGAAGTCGAGACGACGCGCCGCGGGCTTGAGCCGCTGCTGGTCGGTCAGCGCATCCGGACAGCGATCGTTCGCAACCGCGCCCTTCGTTTCCGCGTCCCGGGGCGGTTGCCCCGAGTCGTGACCGGCGCCACCGTCCGGGCGCTCACCCGGCGGGGCAAGTATCTGCTCGTCGATTGCGGCAGCGGAACGCTGATCCTGCACCTCGGCATGTCAGGCCGCCTGTTGATCGTGGATACGGCCACGCCGGTCGCGGCGCATGACCATTTCGACCTGGTCCTGGAAAATGACACGGTGGTTCGGCTGCGCGACCCGCGCCGCTTCGGGCTCGTGTTGTGGCAACCGGGGAACCCGTTGAAGCACGCCCTGCTCGCCCGCATCGGGCCCGAGCCCTTGTCGCCGGAATTCGACGGCGCATGGCTGCACCGCGTCACACGTAAACGCGGTGCAGCCATTAAACCTGTCCTCATGGACGGACATGTCGTTGCCGGCGTAGGAAACATTTACGCCAACGAGGCGCTGTTCCGCGCGCGAATCCACCCGGGCACCCGGGCCCGCCGGCTCAGCGCGTCACGTTGCGCGCTGCTCGCAGTAAAAATCCGTGAGACGCTCGAGCTCGCCCTGCAGGCGGGGGGCAGCACGTTGCGCGATTACCTCGCGAGCGACGGGCGGGCCGGCTACTTCCAGAACCAGTTCCTGGTCTATGGCCGGGCCGACGAACCGTGTTTTGGCTGCGGCACGACGATCAGGCAAATTCGGCAGGGGCAACGGTCGACTTTCTTCTGCCCCAGATGTCAGCGAAGCTGACATTTGTAAGAAAGCGTGACTCGTGACGAGAAGCTCGCGCACGCCCAATGTCACGAGGACCCCTGCGTCACGAGTCACGCTTTCTCAGTGGTGAGCTTGAGAAATTTCGTGTAGAGCTCCTCTTTCGTTTCCACCAGGTTCGGATCGAGTGGAATGCAATCCACTGGACAGACCTTCTGGCATTGGGGCGCGTCGAAGTGCCCGATGCACTCCGTGCACTTGGCAGGGTCAATGACGTAGATCTCCTCGCCCTGCGAGATGGCTCCGTTCGGGCACTCGGGCTCACATACGTCGCAGTTGATGCACTCGTCGGTGATGATCAGCGACATGCGCGCCTCAGCTTGCTAGAAGCTGCCTCGAAAAGCCGAATGAAACCGCCGATGGACACACCAATACCAGTGACCGGTGACCTGGAAAGCCTTCAACGCTGCAGCGGGGGCGCTGATCTTACCGTTCACCGCTCACCGCTCACCGTTCACCGTTCACCGTTCACCGTCATTTGCCGCCGAGCTGCTTGATCTTGGCGGCCAGCCGCCGCGCGACAACCGGGGGGACGAACTTGCTCACGTCGCCGCCGAGGACGGAGATCTCCCTTACGATGGTCGCGGAAATGAACATGTACTGCTCCCCCGGCGTCAGGAAAAAGGTTTCGACACCGGGATACAGGCCGCGGTTCATCCCCGCGAGCTGGAACTCGTACTCGAAATCGGACACCGCGCGCAGGCCACGGATCACCACCCGCGCCTTGTGTTCCTGCACGAATTTCATGAGCAGGCCGGAGAAACCGACCACCTCGACGTTGGCGACGTCCTTGAGGACCTCGCGCGCCATCTCGACGCGCTCGTCGCGGGTGAAAAGCGGCCGTTTCGCGGAGCTATCCGCCACCGCGACGATCAGCCGGTCGAACACGTTCGAGGCACGCCGGATCAGGTCTTCGTGCCCGAGTGTGATCGGGTCGAAGCTGCCGGGATAGACCACTGTGTGGTTCATGGTTGGACCCGTTTCATCAGTTGATATTGGACCCGGCCCGCCCGCCCGTGCCTCCAGGTCTCCCAGCCTTCAGGCGCACCCGCGCGCGCCGCGCTTTCGCAATAAACGAGCGCCCCCGGCGCCAGGTGCTGCGGCAGAAACGTCCACAACCGCGGCAAGTAATCGGCTTTGAACGGGGGATCGAGAAAGACCACGTCATAAAGAGCCGCGTCGGCCCGCAGGAATTCTAGCGCATCCGCTCTCTCGAGTTCCACTGCGTCCGCAGCGAGCGCCGCGCGGCTCGCCTGCAGTGCGCGGAAGGTCGTTGCGTCGTGCTCGACCATCACGACACGCTTCGCCCCGCGCGAAGCCGCCTCGAACCCGAGCGCCCCGCTGCCGGCAAAGAGATCGAGGCAGGCCCGGCCCGTCAGATCCTGCCCCAGCCAGTTGAAAAGCGTCTCTCGCACGCGGTCCGGCGTGGGACGCAGATCTTTGAGTGAGGGAAAAACGATCCAGCGGCTACCCCACGCCCCGCCGATGATGCGGACCCGGTTCCTCATCGGCAGGACGCCGCGCCCGGATCAGCGTGCGGCAGCTGCCGCTGGCTGCTCCGATTGGGGACCGACGACGACGGTCACCATCCGCTCGGGATCGACGCGCCGCGCGAAGGCATCCTTGATGTCGGCGATCGTCACGCGCTCGACGTTCTCGGCGAAGTCCTCGAGATAACTGAGCGGCAGCCGATAGAATCCGATCAGCGCCAGATACCCGTGAATCTTGCGGTTGCTGTCGATGCGCAGCGGGAAGCTGCCGATGATGTTGCGCTTGGTCGCGCTCAACTCCTCCTCGGTCGGACCGTTCGTCACGAACTCGCGTAGCGTGGAATCCACGACGCGCAGCGCTTCGCCCGCTTGCTCCCGCTTCGTCTGCATGCCGATCACGAACGGGCCCGCGCGCTTGAGCGGCGAAAAATAGCTGTACGCCGAATAGGCAAGGCCGCGCTTCTGTCGCACCTCCTCGATGATGCGCGAGACGAACCCGCCGCCGCCGAGCACGTGGTTGCCTACGTACAAGGGAAAGTAGTCGGGATCGCCCCGCCTGATTCCCGGCGCGCCAATCAGGATATGCGCCTGCGACGCCGGGTGCGCGATGAACCGTCTCACGCCGGCATCGAGCCTCGAGACAGCCGGCAGCGGTGGCTCCGCCCCATTGCCCTGCGGCAGGTCGCGCGTGACTTCTTCGGCGATCGCCTCGGCCTCACCGCGCGTGATGTCTCCCATCAGCGCGACGACGGCATAGCGCCGGTCATAGTAGCGCTGGTAGAAGCTCACGAGATCGTCCCGCGTCAGCGTCTCGACGGTTGCCACTTCGCCGCTCGAGCGCAAGGCATACGGATGGTCGCGATAAACCAGCCGGTAAAAATTGACCCCCACAATCGTACTCGGCTTGGTGTCCGCCTCCTTGAGCGCGCCGATCAGGCGCACCTTCTCGCGCTCGATCACGTCTTGCGGAAACGACGGATTGCGCAGTATGCGCGCGAACGTGTCGAGCGCCTGGCGCCGCTCCCTGGCGCTCGAAAGCGTACGCAGCGACAGCCCCGCGCGGTCGGTCCCCGAACTGGCGCCCAGCTGTGCCCCGATGTCGGCCAGCCCGCGCGCGATCTCGTCTTCATTCATGCCGTCCGCACCCAGGCGCAGCAAGCCGTTGGTCAGGGAGGCCGCCCCTGATTTCTCCGCGCTGTCGTACGCTGCCCCCGCCGGGAACTCCACGCTCAGATCGAGCATCGGCAGATCATGATTCTCGACAAAGTACACGCGCGCGCCGCCCGCTGTCTGCCAGTGCTGGATCGGCAGGATGGCGGCCGCTGGCCCGGCAAGCGCCAGCACCAACAGGCCGATCAGCCAGCGTTCAACGCCCATGACGCACTCCCGCCGGCGGCGCCACCGGGCGCCGTGTCGACAGCGGCTGGGGAGCGAGCTGGACGATGGTGAGCGCTTCGTCGCGGAAGTACTTGCGCGCCACTTTCCGCACCTGCTCCGGCGTGACTTCGCGCAACTTCTTCAGCTGAACGTCGATCGTACTATGGGGAACGCCCGCCATCTCGAGCGAACCAATTTGCTGTGCCTGGAAGGACATTGAGTCGCGCTGGTAGACCTGCGCCGCAATCGCCTGCGCCTTGACGCGGTTCAGCTCCTCTTCGGTCACACCTTCTTCGATGATCTTTGCCATTTCCCGGCGCAAGGCGCTCTCGACCTCGGCCGCGGTGCGACCCCGCGTCGGGATCGCGATGAGGTAGAACAACCCCGGGCCACGGGCAATGCCATCGTAGCTCGCGCCCACCGAGTTCGCCACACGTTCGCCCCGCACCAGTGTGCGGTTGAGCCGCGCCGCCTCGTTGCCATCCAGTACCGCTGCCAGCATATCGAGCGCATAGGGTTCCCAATCACGCTCGGCGTCGCGCAATGGCGGCGCGCGGAACGCCATTACCACGTACGGCAGCTCCGCGGGCGCCTTCACGGTGACCCGGCGCGCGCCCCGCTGAACGGGCTCGGTCTGTGGTTTGCGAACCGGCAGCGCCCGGGCGGGAATCGGTCCGAAATACTTTTCCACCAGAGCAAACACCTCACGGGGCTCGACATCGCCCACCACCACCAGCAACGCATTGTTCGGCGCATACCAGCGTCGGTAGAAATCGGCAGCGTCGTTCACCGTCATGGTCTCGAGGTCGCTCATCCAGCCGATCACGGGACGGCGATAGGGATGCGCAGTCAGTGCCGTGGCCTTCAGTGCCTCGAACACGAGCGAGCGCGGCCGGTCTTCCGTGCGCCAGCGCCGCTCTTCCATGACAACCTTGATCTCTTTGGAGAACTCTTCGGGAGAGAGCACCAGGTTGTTCATGCGGTCGGCCTCGAGCTTCAGAGCAAGCTCAAGCTGGGATGATTGCAGGGTCTCGACGTAACCCGTTGCGTCGTGACTGGTAAACGCGTTCTCGCGCCCGCCAGCCGCGGAGATGATGCGCGAGAATTCGCCAGCCTTGATGCTCTTCGTGCCCTTGAACATCATGTGTTCGAGTGCGTGCGCCACGCCGGTAACACCGTTTACCTCATCGACGCTGCCCACTTTGTACCACAGCATCACCACGACGACGGGCGCGCGCCGGTCCGTCTTCACGACCACCCGCATGCCGTTGGCGAGGCGGTTCTCCTCGGTGCTGGCTTGAGTCGCTGGAGACAGTGCAATAAGCGCTGCCGCGACCAGAAGGCAGGCAGCGCGCATAATGACGTTCGATATGGGGACGTTCGACATGGGCATCAGGTGACCACAGCAGGTTTGGGCTAGAATTGTAAAGAATTTGCCGGGCCAATGCCCGGCAAATTCCTAAGTAATACTACCTCAGGATCCGCGCTGGATATGGACAAAACAACTCCTTGCCGCCTTTCGCGAACGGACGGGGCGATCGACTTAGACGCGTTATCGGCTGTTTTCCGCCTTCGTGTTTCGACCTGGTCTAGGCCAAGGAGTTTGGCGGACCAAAGTCCGGCAAACTCCTAGCGCGTGTTTAGTTTCAAGTCTTCCAGCGAGAATGGCAGCCGCAGAGGCTGGCTCGAGCGTCTAAGGCAGGGCCTGAGCAAGACTCGGGACACGCTCGGCGGCCGGCTCTCGGCGCTGTTCGGGTCGGGGCGTGCGCTCGATGAATCGTTCTACGAGGATCTTGAAACCGCGCTGATCAGCGCGGACGTCGGGGTGGCGGCGACCGAGCACCTGCTCGATGCGCTTCGCGCGCGCGCGCGCCGCGAGCGCATCGCGGATGCCGGTGCGCTCCGCCAGGCGCTGCAAGCGGCACTGCTCGAACTGCTCGCCCCCATCACCGCGCCGCTCGATGTCGATCCCCACAAGCCGTTCGTGATCATGCTCGTGGGCGTAAACGGCAGTGGCAAAACCACCTCGATCGGAAAGCTCGCGCATTATTTTCAGGCGCGCGGCAAGTCGGTGTTGCTGGCTGCTGGCGACACGTTCCGCGCCGCCGCGCGGGAGCAGCTGATTGCCTGGGGCGAGCGCAACAATGTCGCCGTCATCACCCAGCAATCGGGTGACGCCGCCGCGGTCATCTATGACGCGGTCCATGCCGCGGTGGCACGTGGCACCGATGTGGTGCTCGCCGACACCGCCGGGCGGCTTCCGACTCAGCTGCACCTGATGGAGGAAATCAAGAAGGTGAAGCGTGTCATCGACAAGGCGCTGCCGGGCGCGCCCCACGAGGTGCTCCTGGTGCTCGACGCCAACACCGGACAGAACACGCTTGCGCAAGTGCGCGCTTTCGACGCCGCGCTCGGCGTGACGGGGCTCGTGCTTACCAAGCTCGACGGAACCGCGAAGGGCGGCATCATCGCCGCCATTGCGCGAGAGTGTCCCATTCCGCTCAGGTTCATAGGCGTCGGCGAAGGTCTCGACGATCTGCGGCCCTTCGACGCGGAGGAGTTCGTCGCGGCGCTGCTCGATTGACTCCTGAGGTAGGGTAAGTAAGCGCTAACTGTGACGATTATCCGGGAAGCGCTCGCGTCTTAACCATCATCGATAACAAAATGATTTCCTTCAGCAAAATCTGGAAGCGCTACCCCGGGGGACTGGAAGCGCTGCGCAATATTACCTTCACAATCGAGGCCGGCGAGATGGTCTTCATCACCGGCCACTCGGGTGCCGGCAAGAGCACTCTGCTCAAGCTGACCGCGGCAATTGAGCGCCCCTCGGGGGGCAGCATTATCGTCAACGGCCAGAATGTGGGTGCGCTGCGGCCCGGCGCTATACCCTACCTGCGCCGCAACTTTGGGCTCATGTTCCAGGACCACAAGCTGCTCTTCGATCGCAACGCGTTCGAGAACGTCATGCTGCCGTTGCACGTCAATGGGTTCGAGCGGCGCGAGGCGGCGCGGCGGGTACGCGCCGCCCTCGACAAGGTCGGGCTGCTGGCGAAGGAGAAGGCCTATCCGATCACGCTCTCCGGGGGCGAGCAGCAGCGTCTCGCCATCGCGCGCGCGATCGTGCACCGTCCAGCGATACTGCTCGCCGATGAACCGACTGGCAATCTCGACGCAGGCTATGCCGCCGATATTGGTGAGCTCTTTCGCTCCTTCAACCAGGTCGGCGTGACGGTGGTCGTTGCCACGCATGATGAGGCGCTCGCCGCGCGCCTGCAGCCGCGCGTTGTGGCCCTCAAAGCCGGGGTTGTCGTTTCGTGAACGCCTGGCTCTGGAGTCACGTCGATGCGTTCGTGACGACGCTGGGGCGCCTTGTGCGAACGCCGGTGGCGACGTTGCTCAATGTCGGCGTGCTCGGCATCGCGCTGGCGTTGCCGACCGGACTCTACGTCGCCCTGGCCAACGTCCAGGGCCATGCGCAGGCGCTCGCCGCCAATCCCCGGCTGTCCGTGTTCCTTGCGCTCGACGCCGGCCGCACGGAAATCACCCAGACCAGGACGCAACTGCGGGAGCACCCCGGCGTGGGCAGCGTGCGCTACGTCTCGCGCGACGAGGCCCTCAGACAGCTGAAGACCCGCGCCGGCCTGGCCGACGTGGTGGATAGCCTCGCGGAAAATCCCTTGCCGGACGCATTCGTCGTGCAGCCGCGCGATGCCGCGCCGCAGGCGCTGGAGCAACTGCGCGACGAGCTGCGCGGCTGGCCCAAGGTGGCCCACGTTCAGCTCGATGCGATGTGGGCACGCCGGCTCGAGGCGGCACTGAGGCTGGCACGGCTTGCCGTGTGGCTGCTCGCGACGTTATTCGCGTTTGCGCTGGTTGCCGTGACGTTCAACACCATCAGGCTGCAGATTCTCACCCGGCGCGAAGAGATCGAAGTGGCCAAGCTGATCGGTGCGACCGATCCCTTCATCCGGCGGCCCCTGCTCTATTTCGGCGCGATGCAGGGATTGGCGGGCGGGCTGGCCGCATGGGCTATCGTCGCCATCAGCCTGTATTGGCTGAATGGCGGACTTGCGGCCCTGTCGCAGCTCTACGACACGCCGCTCGAGCTCCAGCAACTAACCCCCGAGGACGGCCTGAGCCTGCTCCTGTTCTCGGCCGTGCTCGGCTGGTTCGGCGCCTGGCTTTCCGTCAACCAGCACCTGGCCCGGCTCGATTTGCGCTGAGCGCGCCGGGCGGGCCCACAAGGCGCTGATTTGGCGCTGGTTTTAGCCCAACAATTCTAGTATTAAAGCCATGAATCCAAGGAACTTTCCCGGTTTCTGGCACTCTGAGAACTAGAGTGCTAAACTGCGCCGCAAGGAGGATTTAATGACGAGTTTTGCCTTACCCGTGCCAGTGGCGAGCAGTCTGGAGAGCTACATCCAGACCGTAAACCGGTTTCCGATCCTGAGCCAGGAGCAGGAAATCGCCTTGGGGCGCCGCTTGCGTGACACGGACGATGTGGAGGCCGCGCGGGGGCTGGTGTTATCGCACCTGCGCGTGGTCGTCTCGATCGCCCGGGGCTACATGGGATATGGCCTGCCACAGGCGGACTTGATCCAGGAGGGCAACATCGGCTTGATGAAGGCGGTCAAGCGTTTCGATCCCGAGCGCGGTGTGCGGCTCGTGTCATTCGCGGTGCACTGGATCCGCGCCGAGATCCATGAGTTCATCTTGCGCAACTGGCGCATCGTCAAGATCGCGACCACGAAAGCGCAGCGGAAGCTTTTCTTCAACCTGCGCAGCCTGAAGCAAGGCCTTTCGACCCTTGGCCCGGAAGAGGTCACGGCCATTGCCGAGCAGCTCGGCGTCAAGCCGGGTGAAGTCGTCGAGATGGAAAAGCGCTTCGCAGGCCAGGACGTCGCGCTCGAGCCCAAGGGCGACGATGAGGGCGAGACTTATGCGCCAATCAGCTACCTCGCGGGGGACAATGCAGAGCCGGGCCGCACACTGGAGCACGAGGAAAGCGAGCGCTTGCGCCGCGCAGGACTCCAGAAAGCGCTCGCCGGGCTGGATCCCCGCAGCCGGCGCATCATCGAAGCACGCTGGCTACACGAGAAGGATTCCGCGACGTTGCACGATCTGGCCACGGAGTTTGGCGTCTCGGCCGAGCGCATCCGGCAGATCGAGGCCAAGGCATTCGGAAAAATGAAGGGCGTGCTCGCCGCGAACGGCGCCTGACGAGCGAAAATCCCCTGCGGAGATCGAAGCCCCGGCGCCCCCGGGGCTTTTTGTTTCTAGAAACGGCCTCCAAAATCCGCTGCACCCCGAAAATCATTAACCACGGAATCACACGGACCGACACGGACGAAAACTTCAACCGGGTGCCGCGCCGTCATCGAAATAATTTTCCGTGTGCTTCCGTATGTTTCCGTGGCTGCAGGGGTTTTTTTGAGATAGCTCCTAGCGATTTTTCAACAGGATGCGGATATCGTGCAGCAATGTCGCTGCGCCACGGCCGTACGATGCATAGAGGCGCAGGCGCCCCTCGCGATCGTAGATATACGTGCCGGCGCTGTGGTCCACGCTGTAGCCCCCGCCCGGTAGCGCCTGCTTCTGGTAGAACACCTTGAACCCCTTGGCCGTGCGCGCGATCGCGTCCGCATCACCGTGCAGGCCGAGAAAACTCGCGTGGAAGGAGGGCACGTATTGCCGCAGCACCTCCGGCGTATCGCGCTCGGGATCCACGGTGATGAACAAAACCTGCACTTTTTCCGCATCCGGCCCAAGCTCGCGCATGACCTGAGCCATCTCGGCGAGCGTTGTCGGACAGACATCGGGACAGTGCGTGAACCCGAAAAAGACCATGACCACCTTCCCGCGAAAGTCCGCGAGGGTGCGCGCACGCCCGTTGTGGTCGGTCAGCCTGATCGCGCGGCCGAACTCCGCGCCGGTGATATCGGTCAGCTGTAACGCCGGCGGCGTCTCGCGCTCACAACCGGCGAGCAGTGCGGCGAGCAGCAGGACAAGAACGCTGGCAAGGACGCGTTTCACGGAAAGACCCGCGAGCACCCGTCAGAGCAGGATTTGAAGGTAGTGATCGACCAGCAACGCCGCAAACAGCGCGGCAAGGTACAGAATGGAGTAGCGAAACGCGCGCCGCGCAACGTGGTCGCTGTAGGCGAAGTACATTCTCACCGCGTACCAGAGGAATACTGCATCGAGCGCGAGCGCCACCGCCAGATAGAGGGGTCCGCTCATGCGAGTCGCGAACGGCAGCAGAGTGACCGCCGTAAGGATCACGGTGTAGAGCAGCACGTGCAGCCGCGTATAGCGGTCGCCATGCGTCACCGGCAGCATCGGCACGCCGGCCTTGGCGTACTCGTTCTTGCGATAGAGCGCCAGCGCCCAGAAATGCGGCGGCGTCCAGGCAAAGATGATGAGGAACAGCAGCAGCGCCTCGGGCGCGACCTCGCCCGTCACGGCGGCCCAGCCCAGGACCGGCGGCATGGCCCCAGAGGCGCCGCCGATCACGATGTTCTGGGGAGTCATGGGCTTGAGGATCACGGTATAGATGATGGCGTAGCCGACAAAGGTGGCGAGCGTCAGCCACATCGTAAGGTCGTTGACCCAGTGGTGCAGAGTGAAGAGTCCCAGGCCGCCCACCACGCCGGAGAATACCAGGGTCTGCAACGGCGTCACCTGCCCGCGCGGGAGCGGACGCGCGCGGGTTCGCACCATTACGGCGTCAATCCTCTGCTCGACGAGGCAGTTGAAGGCGGCCGCAGCACCTGCCGTGAGCGCGATCCCGATAGTGCCGGCAACCAACGCCTGCAGCGGGACCATCCCCGGCGTCGCGAGGAACATGCCGATCACCGCGGTGAAGACGATGAGCGAAACCACCCGCGGCTTGGTGAGCCGGTAGAACTGGCTCAGGCGCGCGGCCAACGGCTGGCTGGCAGGGCTGAAGATCATCAAAAGGCTCTAAGCTTCGTGCCGCTGAAACCGTAAATTTTAGCACCCCCACGATGGTCAGCAACAGCGGCGCGCCGATGAAGGTAAAAAACGGGCAAGATGGCCGACGTTTCCACGCTTGCTAACGGACGGAAGCCGCTGTCGACTGCCCGGTCCTTTTTGCAGGTGCAAGCGCGGATGACTTGGAATCCAAAATTTCCAACCAACCCTTTGCCCGTTTGAAACGAGCCTTGAGCGACGGCAAACGGTTCTTTTCGTGGATCTCGAGTCCTCTTAATAGACCCGGTATTGGATAAGGCGCTAAAATCCCACCCGCGTGGCACTGGCAGCAACGGAATCAGCGGTTCCGCAGCGGTTCCACCGACAGATTGGATCCTGCACCAAAGCAAACGCTTGGTGGTGTTCGGGTTCTACCGGTTACTTCACCCGCGCCACAGCGTCGTCGGCGACGGACTCAGAGTTCCTCATCGCGCAGGCATGAACAAAAACACGCTCAAATTCAGCATCATGATATCAACCGTCGCGCTAGCCACGGTGCTCGCCGGCGTGTGGCTCGCTGACATCTATCGGGAACACGATTCGCAGGCCATGTTGCTGCCGGATCAGGTGATCACGTTGTTTCCTGATCCGAAGCCACTGACGGCCTTTGCGCTTGCCGATCATCAGAATCGGGGATTTGATCTTGCAAGCTTGAAGGGTAAATGGTCGTTTCTCCTGTTCGGGTTCACGCATTGCCCGGACGTCTGTCCGACGACCCTGGCGGTACTGGCCCGCGTGCGTGAAATCATCGCCAAGAGCACGCTCGGCGCCGAAAATGTCCAATTCGTCTTTCTCTCGGTAGATCCCAATCGTGATACCGCGAGCAAGCTCAGGCAATACGTGGCCTATTTCGACACGACTTTTCTCGGCGTGACAGGAGACGACGCGCAGATCGGGAACCTGGCGGGTCAGCTCGGCGCCACGTATCAGGTTACGATCACGCCGGGGTTGGAAAACTATCCCGTCTATCACACCACGGCGGTATTCCTGTTGGATCCGCGAGCCCGATATCATGCCGTGTTCACGCCGCCCCTTGATGCGGAGGCGATGAGCCAGCGTTTCGAAGTGGTGCGGCAAATTGAAGGAGGCCATGCGACATGACCTGGCGACATCCCGTTTTTGTCTGCCTGATATTGGCGCTGACCATCGTCCCCGCTGCGAGTGAAGAAGCCGGTGTTTCCGTACGCGATGCCTGGGTCCGCGAAGCGCCGCCCGGCATGACCGTGATGGCCGGATACATGGCGCTGCGAAACAACACGTCACAGCCACAGGTATTCGTGGCCGCAAGCAGTTCCGGGTTCGAGCGCGTGATGATTCACCACACAATTGTTAAGGACGGCATGGCGGGAATGGTGCACAAGTCGCAGGTCGAGCTAGCGGCCAACGCGAGTTTGATCTTTGCGCCGGGAGGTTATCATTTGATGCTGATGAACCCGAAACGGGCACTGCGCGCCGGCGACGCGGTTGTCATCAAGCTGGAATTCCGCGGCGGCCTTGTATTACCGGTCGCCTTCAAGGTCCGCAAATAAGACCCGGCAAACGGCTGGATCGGTAGACGCCTACGAACGCCAGCGTGAATCGCGCGGGGTATTCGGTCCCGCAATGAGCGAAACGTTTGGCGTTTCTCGGGTTCTGGAGCTTATTTAGACTGCGCGACCATGTAGTCGACGGCGGCCTTGACCTCGGCGTCGCTCAGCGCCGGGTTTCCGCCTTTGGCCGGCATCATCGCGCCCGAGCTCCCCTGTACCCCATTGACGGCACTGGTGTAGAGCGTGTCGAGGCCCTTGGCGATGCGCTTGGCCCACTGGCCCTTGTCACCCAATTTCGGCGCGCCTGCCACACCGGCAGCGTGGCAGGCGATGCAGCCGGCTTGGTATACCTGTTGCCCGTCGCGGACAGGCGTCGACGCAGCCATCGCAGCTGTTACGGGTTCCTGCGGGGTTTTCGCCGCAGCGAAGGCGACCTCGCCGACAGGCTTGATCCGCTCGGCCGGACTCGAACCGGAGGCCAGC
>JAQBFV010000052.1:0-3377 GCA_032123035.1 Betaproteobacteria bacterium
AATAAACTGCTCGAAGGTAATTGACGTTGTCATGCACACGGTTGGCCGTCCGGACGCCCGCGTATACCCGTAGGCCATGAACGCGGCGCCTTCCTCGTGGCGTGGGTCCACGAAACGGATATCGCTCCGACCGTGAAGTTCCGTGACGATACTGTTCGTGGTGAGGCCAACGAGGCCGAAGATATGATCGATGCCTTCGGCGCGCAGTGCTTCGATCACGGCTCGTCCGGCTTTGACTTGTGGCATGGTTGGGGTCCTTCGGGTTACGTGATCCTGGCGCGAGACCACTAACATATACCACACGTCGGAGATGCCAGCACCGCAGGCGCGCGGCGCCATTGGGGAATGTCGTGCCGCGGGGAAGCAGCGCGGTCGCGGCACTGAGGATTATGGCAGGACTATGATCTGGTGCCGCCGTGGGAGTGGCGGGCTCAAGGAGAATCAAAATGAAAATGAAAGGGACCAGGCTCGATTATTTAAAGGTGTAATTTGAGCCTGGCCCCTTTGATCGCTTCTCCTGTGCGGCGTGCCGCTTCTGTTAAGGTGAAGGGGCGGGATCCGGCCCGCTGGGTGAGAAAGTGCCGAGGCGAGGAGATGATGAAGCACACTGCCGTGCCGGTAAGTCGGCGAGAGATGCGGCACGAAGTGTGCTAGGATTTCTGCATCCCGGATCAAAGGAACGCTCCGAGAAGGACGGCGTAAATGAGTAGCGCGAAGTCAAGCCCGGTCATCCTGGTGAAGCCAGGGGAGGGTTCTACCGAGGTGGAGCAGGTGTACGACGAGATCTGCCGGATGAAGGATCCGCGCTGGCTGGGTCCGCTGTTCGGTTTTTTCGCAAACGTGCCGGGCCTGCTCAAGGCGTGGTGGGAACTTCAGAAGCAGCTCGAGGTCGTGAAGGGGCATGTGCCGCGCGCTCTGACGAACCGCATTGCCATGGTCTGCGCCGTGGCCACGGACTGCCCGCGCTGTGTCAATTTCCACAAGACCGACCTGATCGACCGCATGGAAATGAATGCGGCCGAGGTAGAAAAGCTGCACGACTTCGAGAACGCCGAGCTCCCCGACGCGGAGAAGGCTGTTTTCCGAGTGGCCCGCAAGCTCACGTTGAACGAGCAGATGAGCGATGAAGAGTTCCAGGCGCTCCGTGACGCCGGCTACGATGATGCGGCGATCGTCGAGATCGTCTCGGTCGCGCTGCTGGAAGGCGGCTTCGCCCGGCACGCCAGCGTGTTCGCGCGCTTCGAGGACGGCGTGAACTGGCCGGCACGGCATACGCCATCGGCAGATTACCGGAAGGCCATCAATCACTAAATTCCGTGATTCGTGATTCGTGAGCGTGGCCTACTTTGCGCCAAACACTGCAACCAGGGAAACACGCGAAAGCACACGAAAATATTCTTTGATCCCGGCGCGATTCGCGGTTTAATGCTCTCGTCCGTGTGCTTCTGTGGCCAATGACTTCTGGTTTTCTAAAACGTTTGATGATCATTATTCCTGATTCGAAATGACGACTCTGAAAGCGCGTCCGCAGGACGTTGACATCGATCTCCGGCGCACGGCGTTCATCGTGGTCGACATGCAGAACGCGTACGCCACGAAAGGCGGGATGCTGGACCTTGGCACAGGCATCGATGAGTCGCGCACGCGCCCGGTCATCGAGGCCACCAAACGTCTCCTGCACGCGGCGCGGAGGGCAGGCGTGAAGGTGATCTACCTGCAGTTCGGCTACAAGCCGGATCTCAGCGATGCGGGCGGGCCGCAATCACCCAACATCCGCAAGCAGATGGCGATCCGCATGATCAAGGAGCGTCCCGCCGACCGGGACAAGCTCATCGTCGAGGGCACGTGGGGCTGGCAGATCATCGATGAGCTCAAGCCCGAGCCGGTCGATCTGGTCGTGAAGAAGACCCGTTACAGTGGCTTCGCCGGCACCAATCTCGAGAGCCTGTTGAATGGCCTCGACATCCGCTATCTCATCTTTACCGGTGTCGCGACCAACGTTTGCGTCGAGAGTACGGCGCGCGAGGCCTACTTCCGCGAGTTCTGGCCGATTCTGGTCGAGGACGCGATAGATCACACCGGGCCGGACTTCGTGCGACAGGCGACGCTCTACAACTTTGAGTCGAAGATGGGGTGGGTGACGTGGACCGACGACGTGCTTCGCATTTTGTAAGGGGCGAATCGTGATCGCTTTTTCCAGTGAGCGCGTCTAAAAGGGACCAGGCTCGATTAATTAAAGGACCCTCGTGTAATTTGAGCCTGGCCCCTTTGAATGCTACTGAGCAGCGGTCCAAACAGCGGGACGAGATGCCGCACGAGCAGGCCGCGCTGAAACGGGGCCCGCCTGCTTCGGTGTAAAATCGCGCTGCCGTGAGCGAAGACATTTCACAGGAAAAGAACGTTCTGGGCGGTCCGCTGCTTGCTTGCAGCTACGTTCCGCTGACCGGTTACTTTCGTGACGGATGCTGCGCGACGCACGGCGTGGAGGGCGTGGCGCACCTGGTCTGCGTCAAGGTGACCGAGGAGTTCCTGGAGTTCTCGCGCGAGCGGGGCAACAATCTCATTACCCCGCAGCCCGAGCTGCGTTTCAAAGGGTTGAAGCCGGGCGACCGCTGGTGCCTCCACGTGCTGCGCTGGGTCGAAGCGTGGGAGGCCGGCAAGGCGCCACAGGTCGTGCTAGAGGCGACGCACGAGAATGTGCTCCCGTACGCGCCGCTCGCTGCGCTCAAGCGCCACGCGCTGGATCTCCATTGATTTGATCGGTGATTCGTGATTCGTGATTCGTGATTCGAAAGTTCAAGAACGACTATTAACCGCAGATAAACGCGGATAGATCGATACAAAAACCAAATACCCTTTTGACTTCCGCCTTCCGCCTTCCGCCTTCAGGGCGGCGTCGGACGCCCTAAAAGACGCCCAACGCGAGCCCGGCCGCGATTGCGGCACCGGTCTCTTCGCAGCGGCGAAGGTCTCCCGTTCCAATCGTCTTCTGGGCGAGGATCGCTTCAGGCGTCTGGGCGTGCGTGCACACGATGATCGGCTCACAGACTGCCTTGAGCCGCCAGCCGGTGCAAATGCGCTCGATCTGGCGCACGGCGTTATGGCCGTCGCTGCCGGCGCAGACCAGTGTTGCGTACGGCCGGCCGGCGATCCGCTCGAGCGCTGCATAGTAGGTGCGGTCGAAGAAATCCTTCATGACGCCGGACATGGCGGCAAGGTTTTCCGGCGTCACGAAAACATAGCCGTCTGCCTCCACCACGTCCTCCGCCGTCGTTTCGGCGGCGCGGACGAGCCGCGACTGAACCCCGCCTTCTGACGTGGCGCCGCGCAGCACAGCTTCGGCCATCTGACGCGCGCCGCCGGTCATCGAGTGGAAC
>JAQBFV010000053.1:0-10154 GCA_032123035.1 Betaproteobacteria bacterium
CTTCGGAGGGCTCGTCCATGATCAGGCAATCGGGATTCGTCATGAGCGCACGGCCGATGGCGAGCATCTGCTGCTCACCACCCGAAAGCGTGCGGGCGCGCTGGTCGTGCCGCTCCTTCAGCCGTGAAAACAGCGCGTAGACACGCTCCACGTTCCAGCCGTGGCGCTCGACGGAGCGCTCGGCGACGCGCAGGTTTTCCTCCACGGTGAGTGTCGGGAACACGCGCCGGCCCTGCGGCACGAGACCCATCCCGCCCCGCACCGTCTCGAACGACGAGACGTGCGTGATATCCGCGCCCTTGAAAACGATGCGGCCGCGACGTGGCGGATTAAACCCGACGATGGACTTGACGAGCGTCGTCTTGCCCACGCCGTTGCGCCCGAGCAAGCCGACGATCTGTCCCTCCTCGAGGCTCAGTGACAGCCCCTGCAGGACGTACGCGTCACCGTAGTAGGTGTGAATGTCCTGGACGTCCAGAATCGCCACGGCGCTATTCCGTCCCCAGGTAGATTTCCCGCACTCGGGGGCTATTGCGGATCACATCAGTCGAGCCCGCCTCCACGACTTCGCCGAAGTGCAGCACCGAGATGTGATCGACCACGTCGAACACCACATCCATGTCGTGCTCGATGAGCAGGATGGCGAGCGTCGGGTCGAGGCGCTTCAGGAAGGTTGCCATCTCGCGCGACTCGCCCGAGGCAAGCCCCGCTGCGGGCTCGTCGAGGAGCAGGATCTTCGGGTCGCTCGCGAGCCCCAGCACGATCTCGATCTGGCGCTGCTCGCCGTGAGAGAGGCTTCGCACTTCCACGTCGCGGCGGTCCCAGTAGCCGGCGCCTTCCAGCAGGCCGCGCGCCTTCTCGTGCACGTCCCGGTAAGAGGAGAGCGGGCGCCATATCACGAACTTCATGCCGCGCACGCCCTGGATCGCGAGCAGGATATTGTCGAGCACCGTGAGCTTCGGAAAAAGATTCGTGACCTGGAACGTCCGCGCCATGCCCATGGCAGTTCGCCGGTGGCTTGCCCAGTTGGTCACGTCCGTTCCAAAGAGCACCGCCTGCCCCGAGGTCGCCGGCAGGGTGCCGGTGATGACGTTGAACAGCGTCGTCTTCCCCGCGCCGTTCGGGCCGATGATGGCCTTGCGGTCTCCGGGAAAGACCTTGAGGCTCACATTCTGCACGGCATGAAGGCCGCCGAAGCTCTTCGACAGGCCCCGCAACTCCAGCACCGGCTGCGCGTCAGGTTGCGGCATGCTCACTCACTCAAATGTCTCGTGAATCGTGAAACGTGAATCGGAACCCGTTTAACAACCCAAATTTAGCCGCAGATAAACGCGGATAAACGCAGATCGAAAACAATTCAGAACCGCCAGGCAAGACAACAACAATAATTGAACCGCCAAGGCGCCAAGCGCGCCAAGAAGAACAAAACTCCATTCACCATTCACGGCCTTCAATAGCCGCAGATATACGCAAATAAACACAGCTAGATCGGGGCAGGAATCGAAAACCCTTTCGACTTTCGCCTTCCGACCTTCGCCTTGCTTTTTTTGGCCGCCGATGAACGCCGATAAGTTCCAACATTGAACCGCCAAGACGCCAAGAACAACAAAGCACGTTTCACGATTCACGGCAGTTAGGCCGCCAAGCAGCGCCACCGCTTCGTAAGCGGCGGCGCCTGGCGGGATAAAGCGCGTTACTCGCAGTACTTACACGGCGGGAACGTGCGGCTATAGACCGGCTGCTTGAGGAAGTCGTCCTTTTTGTACGTCCAGAACTGGGTCACATTGGGGTAGGTCTTGATGACCGTGTTCCAGAGCTCCTCCTCGTCGTAGCCGTGCATCTTCTTCTTCTCGACCTTGCGGATGTAGATGTTGTGCACCGGGTTGCGCAACTCGTCCAAGCGCACGGGACCGCGCACGCTGTCGAGCTCGACGCTCGCGAGCATCTTCACGAACTTCTCCGCGCCCGGCCACTTGCCGCCCGTTTTCTTCATGACCTCGTGGATCATCTGCGCGGTGGTGTAGTTGCTCTCCGAGTAGTAGGACGGCACTTTGCCGTACTTCGCGCGGTACTTCTTCACGAACGCCGCGTTCCTCGGAGTGTCGAGCGCTGCGCTGTACTGCAGCGCCGAAACGTGGCCGATCACCTCGTCGCCCATCGACGGCAGCACGAACTCGTCGTAGCTCGTCCCCCCGCCCAGCACCGGCTTCTTGATTCCCGCGGCGGCGAGCTGCTTGGGAAACTGCAGCGACATCGGCCCGACCATGAGCGTGAAGATCGCGTCGGCGTTCTTCTTGATGGTCGGAATGTAAGGCCCGAAGTCCTTCGTTCCGATCGGCGGCCAGATCTTCTGAATGACCTTGCCCCCGCAGTCTTCGAAGGTCTTCTGGAAACCGCCCACGACTTCGTAGCCGAAAGCGTAGTCGGCGCCGACCGTCACGACCTTCTTGTAGCCCTGGTCACAGGCCCACTGCCCGAAAGGATGATTGGGCTGGGAGCTCGTCCAGCCCGTGCGCACCACGTACGGATACTTGGACGCCTGGCGCTGCGTGAGATCGTCCGCCGCGGCGATGGACGGAATGTAAACCGTCTTCAGCCGCGTGCTCACTGGCGCCAACGCGTAGCCGGTCGAGGCGAGCAGCCCGCCAATGAACATCTGCACGTTGTCCTGGCGGACGAGCTTTTCAGCCTTGCGGACGTTGATCGGCGGCTTGCCCTGGCCGTCTTCGAGAATGAATTTCACCTTGGCGCCGGCGAAATTACCGTCGACCTCATCCAGGTACATCTGGAATCCGTTGCTCATGTCCTTGCCGATCTGGGCGAAGAACCCTGTCATCGGCGCAAGGAAGCCGATGCGAAGCTCCTCCGCGGCGCTGGCCGGCCCGGAGGCCAAGCCAATGCCGAGCGCGGCAACGCCCAGCGGGAACGACCAAGTAAGGCCCGTTTTAAGTTTGCGTAACATAACAACCCCTCCTTTCGTTACTATTGAGACGCGGAAACTGCTTTTGCACGCTCAGCGGCCGCCGACGGCGCACGGCGCTGGCGAATTCGCTCCGGAATGCCCATCAGGCCACCCGGGAGATACAGGATCGTAAGCACGTAAACGCCGCCCAGCGCGTACTGCCACCACGGCACCAGCGTGCTGAGATACTCGCGCAGAAAAACCACCACGCCCGCGCCGATCGCCGCGCCGACGAGCGTGCCCGGCCCGCCGAGAACCACCATGAGCAGCGCGTCGACCGAGGTGGTCAGGACGACGTCCTCGGGGCTCACCAGCCCGTTCAGGAATGCCCACAGCACGCCCGCGAGCCCGCCGAAGCCGCCGGCGATGATGAACGCCATGTACTTGTGCAGCCATGTGTTGTAGCCAAGGATGCGCATGCGCAACTCGCTCTCGCGGATTCCGACCAGGCTGCGCCCGAACGGAGATTTTACCAACAGATAGAGGCTCGCCAGCGTCGCCACGAAAAAGCAGAACACCAGATAGAAAAAGGTCACGTCATCCGCGAGATCGATTCCGAATTCGGGACGGCCGGGCATGTTGATCCCGTTGTCCCCGCCTGTGAGCGAGTTCCAGCGATAGACGAGCCCCCACACGCACTGGCCGAGCGCGAGCGTGATCATGAGGAAATAGACTCCTGTCGCGCGGATTGCGAACAGCCCGAAGAAAGCCGCAGTGACGGCGCCGATCACGAAGCCGAGCACGATGAGCACCCAGAAGCTCCAGCCCAGCCCGAACTCGTACTGGCTCGCGAGGATCGCTGTGAGGTACGCACCCATGCCCAGGTAGGCGGCCTGCCCCAGCGACGGCAGTCCCGTATAGCCGAGCAGGATATCCAGGCTCATCGCAAGAATGGCGAACACCAGCGCCTGCGTGACCAGGAGAACCACGAACGAGTTTGCGAACGGCGTCGCGACCAGCAGAGCGGCCAACACCGCGATGACGATGACGATCTTGCCTCTCTCACTCATGGCAGCTCACTCCCGCCCGAACAGGCCCGTCGGTTTCAGCGCCAGGATCAGCACCATCGGGGCGTAGAGCGTGAAGTAGGAAATCTCCGGAAAGAGCGCTTTGCCAAAGTTGTCGGCGAGCCCGACGATAAGGCTACCCGCCGCGGCGCCGCCGAGACTGCCCATGCCGCCGATGATCACCACGGCAAACGCGATCGGCAGAATCTCGAAGTCGAGCCCCGGGTAGACGCCCAGAAACGCGCCTCCGATCACGCCTCCCAGCGCGGCGAGGAATGCGCCCAGGGCGAAGATGAACATCGACACGCGCGAGGTATCGACGCCGACGCCGCGTGCCATCTCGGAATCATCCACCGCGGCGCGCACCATCGCGCCCATGCGCGTCTTTTCCATGGTAAGCCAGATCGTCACACCGATCGCCACGGCCACGCCGATCATGAACACGCGGTACAGCGGGAAGTAGACCCCTGCCAACACCACGCTCTCCGTCAATATATCGGGTGGCGAGATGTCGAGGTTGTCTCCGCCCCAGATGTCGAGCGCACCCTGCTGGAACAGGAACGCGAAGCCGACCGTCAGCAGCACCTGCCGCAGAGGATCGAATCCCAGCCGCCGCAGGAACAAGCGCTCCATGAGCAGCCCCACCACGGCGATCGTCAGGGCAGCCACGGGAATGGCGAGCACCCACGAACCCGTCGTCCAGATCACCGTCAGCGCAACGTAGCCGCCCAGCATGAAGTACGAGCCATGCGAGAGATTGACGATGCGCATGACGCCGAAGATGAGCGAGAGCCCGCCCGCCAGCAGGAACAGCAGCGCGCCGTAGGAAATCCCGTTGAAGACCTGTATGACCCAGAATTCCGCGTTCATAACAGCGACGATTAATTATTCGTGAAACGTGAAACGTGAACGGTGAACGGTGAACGGTAAGCGGGGAACGGATCAGTCCGATTCTAACCTAGCCTCACCCGTCAGTCGTCACTTGTTGGGAATAACGGGGAGCAGCACGTACGGCGCCTTGTCGCCCCCGCCGAAGTGCAGCGTGTTCTTACCCCCGAAAATCGCCGGCGGACGGTCCTCGGGATGCTGGTGCGTAAAGGGGCCGACACCGCGCATGGGATAAGGCGAGTGCGGAATCTTCATGGGCGGGCCGTCGAACTCGTAGTCCTTGCCGCGCACGCTCAAGCCGATTCGATAGCCCGGGGGCACCACGATGCAGGTGGGCCAGATCTCTATGTCGAGCTCAACCGGCACGCCGGGCGTGAGCGGCTGCTCCTCGTCGTGCGTGTGATACGGCCGGTAGGGCAGCGTCTTCTTCGAATCGAGCTTGCGGTGCGAGGCGCGGAGCCAGCCCAGGCCGATTGGTGTGCGCGGGTCGTTGGAGCCGATGAACACCAGTTCCTTGCCGGCGGGATCAAACACGCGCAGCACGAGAAAGAGGTCGGCGTCCGTCGTGTCGGAGGACACCCAGAGCTTCGCGGCCACCGGACCGGTGATCTCGATCTCGTTCTTCAAAGGCGCGGCGAGGAACGTCACGCCGTCGCCCGTCGTCTCGTAGACGATCGTCGTCTCGCCCTCGGGCTTTCCGGTCGAGAGGCCTTTGCCGTCCGCGTGCAGGTAGTACTTCGTCCACTGCGTGCGCGCAAGCGGCCACTCGTTCTCGGCGCGCAGCGCGAACTTCTCGCCCGGATGGCGGATGTTGAGCGAGACGCGCGGCTGTTTGTCCCAGCCGTTCTTTTCGCCTTTGAGAAAGTAGTCGAAAAACTTCTTCTGCAGCCCCGCGCCGTAGTGGGAATAGAAGTGCGAGAAATGGGTGTCGCCATGCGCTTCCAACCATTTCTGCTCGCTGCCGGCGCGCAGCCAGCCCTCGAAGTTGCCGCGCGGATGCAGGCCCTGCCCGCCCCAGTTGGCCGCGGAGAGCAGCGGCACGGTCATTTTTTCCAGCTGCGGCAAGCGTGGGCGATAGTAATCGTCGATCAGCGGATGGCGGAGCAAATCATCGGCGTGATCGCCCCGGTTCTTACGAAGCTCTTCTTCCGGCAGTGTCTCAGGCCCCGCCACCGGCTCGCCAGTGACGCGGCTGCGCGCCCCGCGCTCGCCGACGCCGTGCTGCACGCTCACCACCTGCCGCGGATACCAGCTCGGGGCGAAGCCACTCAGGATCCCGCCGTGGCGCGACCACTCGCGGTAATAATCGCACTCGCCCTCCCACGCGCAGAATGCGGCGAGGTGGGGCGGGCGCAGCGGGCTCACCAGCCAGCCCGTCTGCGCGTAGTAAGAGATGCCGCTCATGCCGACCTTGCCGTTGCTCCATGGCTGCGTGCCGGCCCATTCGACGCAGTGATAGAAGTCCTGCGCCTCGCGCGGCGAGAGCAGGTCGAGATAGCCGGGCGAACGGCCCGTGCCGCGCGAGTCGACACGCACGCAGGCGTAGCCGTAGGGCACCCACTTCTCGGGATCGACCAGCTCCCAGTTCTGATATTTGTTGGAGGAGCCTTCCGCCGTCTCGGGATACGCCGTCGTCATGCGCACCCAGGCGCTCTTGTAGCCCTCCTGGAACGCGAGCCCCTTCGCGTACGGCCCGTAACTGATGATCACCGGGACCTTTAGGTCACCCAGCGGGCGGAAGACGTCGGCGCGCAGCACGACGCCGTCCTCCATCGGGATCGGCGCATCCCAGTCGATGCGCATGCCGTCGCGCGTTTCGCTCTTCATTAAATCCATTGGCACGAAAACCGTGAATGGTGAATGGTGAATGGTGAATCGAGATTTGTTCTTGTTCCCGCCTCGGCGCCCCGGCGGTTCACTCGCTGCCGTGAAGGATGAACAGACCAACCCGTCAGTCGTCACTTCTTCAGCACCAGTCGCCGGTCACCGGTCACCGGTCACGCCTTTGATACAACTAGGGGCCGGAAGCCGGCGCGCGAGCGCTCTTTCTGAAAAACACACCCAGCTTGAGATGCCAGAGGATGCCGAGCACCATCACACCAGCGCCGACGGCGTTGAACCAGATCGAGTGCACATAGAGCAGCCCGCCCGCGAAGATGAAGCTGATGCGTTCGGGCCAAGTCAGGTTGTGCTTGAGGAAACCCTCGAACCCCGCGGAGATCGCATAGAGCCCCATGAAGCCCGTCGTCCACACCAGCCCGATGGCGCCCCAGGATGCGCCATCGTCCATGAGGATAGGCGAGTACGCCATCAGGAAAGGAATGACGTAGAGCGGATACGCCATTCGAAGGCAGCTGAATCCTGTTCGCATGGGGTCCGACTGCGCGATACCGGCCGCGACAAACGCCCCCAGCGCGAACGGCGGCGTGAGCGACGCGTACTGGGTCTGCCAGAGCACGATCAAGTGCGCGTTCAACTCGGGCACGCCGAGGGACATGAGGGCCGGAACCGCGAGAAGCGAAAGCAAAACGTAGGCGGCGGTGATCGTCATGCCCATGCCCAGGATGTAGCTCGCCACGCCCGACATGATGATCACCATCGGCAGCTCGCTGCCGGCCCAGCCAAAGGCGTCCACGAACACCTTCGAGTAGCCCACGACCACCGAGGAGAACTTCATCCCGATGCCCGGCAGCGAAACGCCCGAGAGCACGATTCCCATCACGCCGGCCGTGACGCCGATGACCAGAGAATTAATCGCCGCGCGCTCGAGGCCCTCCATGATCTTGGGCGAAGAGAAGATGAACAGGGCGGCCAGCGACCAGAAGAGCGCCTGCCCCGCGCTCACGCCTCCCACGTTCAGCACGGCGAACAGCCCGCCCGCCATCCACAGCATCCAGTTCTCGCGCAGGACGCTCTGGCGCGGTCCCTCCTCGGCAGCCAGAACCGCCTGGCCCGCCGCCTCCGCGTCTTCGTTGTTGCCGCCGGCGCGGATCTTGGCGGCCATGGCTTCGTCGGCCTGCACGGCGACCCAGTCGCGGCCCGTTCCCCAGTGGGGCAGTTTGAGCCAGCGTGCGATCAGCGGCGGCAGCGCCACGAGGCGCGTGTCCGCCCGGAAGAAGCTCAGGAAGATCGAAAGGCAGATGGCCCAGAGCGCGGCGTCAAACGGCGAGCGGCCGATCACAAGGCGTGTGATCAGGACCGCCACCGGAATCAGCAGGTAGCCGTCCTTCTTGATCAGCTGCCAGAAATCGGGGATGTCCTTCTTCTCCATGCCCACGATGCCGAGCTTGCCCGACTGGTTGTGCACCGAGGTGTAGACGGCGTAGTAGTACATCAGCGCCGGTACGATCGAGACCAGGGCAATGTAGTTGTAGGACGTCTCGGTGAACGCCGCCACCAGGAAAGCCGCCGAGCCCATCACCGGCGGCATCAGGTGTCCGCCGATAGAGGACACGGCCTCGACCGCTCCCGCGTAGTGGGCGGGGAAGCCAACGCGCTTCATCAGCGGAATGGTAAAGGTGCCGGTGATGCAGATATTCGCTGCGCCGCTTCCCACCACGGTGCCCACGAGCCCGCTCGACACGACCGAGGCCTTGGCTGCGCCGCCGCGCAGGCGCCCGACCAGGGAAAAGGCGAGGTTCACGAACACGTCGCCGACCTTGGTCATCTCCAGAAACACGCCGAAAAGAATGAAGAGGAACACGTAGCTCGCGTAGACGTTCGCAATCACCCCAAAGATGCCGTCGCCGCCGTAGATGAAGGCGACGACTTCGTTGTACGAAAAACCCTTGTGCATGAGCCTCTCGGGGGCGTAGTTCCCGAAGAGGTTGTAGAGGAAGAACACGCCGCCCAGGAGCGGCAGCACGAGGCCGAGCACGCGCCGGACCATCTCGATCGAGACGATGATCGCGAGCGTTCCTATGATCACGTCGGGCCACTCGATACCTCCCGCGCGGTCGCCCCGCTCCGCAAAGTTGATCACGTACTCCACGGTGAAAATCATCGTGAAGACGCACAGGATCAAGTCGACGGCAGAGGGGCGGTGGCGCGGCGATCCCTTGCGCGCCGGGTAGTAGATGAAGGTCAGCAGCGCGGTGAAGAAGATGTAGAGCGGCAGAAAAAAGTGAAAAGCGTAGTACTTCACCGGCGGGAAATGCACGCCGTCCCACAGGAACGACATCGATTTCACCGCCGCTGTGGGAAGAACATGGCTCAAGGCGATGCCGATCGGCTGCGCGAACCCAAGCATGAAGTCCACCGGCGCGCCGTTCGCCGCCCCGTACAGGAAGTAGCTCGTGAAAGCCAGCGCGCTGACGTAGATCGATGCTCTCGGAAAGAAGCATAGCGCCGAGGTGTACAGAAACGTGCCGACACCGACGAACCAGCCCAGGTGGGGGAAAGTGACCTCCTGCCATTCCCAGACTTCCTGGAGCGGCAGATAGAGTTCGAACGTGCGGCCGGCGACGAGCGTCGTGTAGAGAACAAGGAGCGCCGCCAGCACGCCCCAGACGGGAAGATTCTCGCGCTGGAAGCCGCGGGTCAGCTGGCGCCGGCCGAGGCTCTCGGGCGAGAAGATCATCAGCATCCACTTCCACATCAGTGCGCGCACGTGATGACCCCTCCCCCGTTCAGCAAAAGCGATACTTCAGAAACAACTTGATACGTAAAGACGCCTCAGAGCCCGTCGAGCAGGCTCCGAGGCGTTTGATGCTGCGTCCATTCAGCTTGACGCCGGCGGTATGCACGCCGGTCTCAGGTTAGTTCACCGCGTAGCCGCGCTCCTTCCAGTAGCGCGCCGCGCCCGGGTGCAGCTTGAGATTGAACGACTTCATCTGCTTGAGAAACGTGTCGTTATTGGCGCTGTCCAGCCCGGCGCCGAGGGGCTTGTACATACTCAGGATAAAAGCGCGGTTCTTGGGATCGTAGAAGCTCTTTGCGATCTCGTACACCGCGTCATCCGATAACTTCGCGTTCGCCAGCAGGAAGACCTTGTAGGCAATGGTCCTGACCTTCTTTCCCTTCATGCCTGCATAGACGCTCATGTCGATGCGGTCCTCGAAGTAGCCCTTGCTGAGGTTAAGAAACGTCTTGACCACCGGATCGGGAAGGTCGAGGACGGTAATCGGCCGGCTCGTGGCTGCCTGGAGGACTGATGGGCTGGGAACCGGGTTCGGGATGCCGAACGAATCGAGCTTGCCGTCGATCATGTAGTTCCAGCTTCAGAAGGTCGCTGATACGTGCTCTCATGGCATCACTCGTTCGCTCGGAACCGATCGTCACCTTTTTCAAATTGATGT
>JAQBFV010000054.1:0-19322 GCA_032123035.1 Betaproteobacteria bacterium
GACAGTAAACCCGAGCCCAAGAAGGGGGGCGGCGGGTTCGACCAGATGGATGACGACATTCCTTTCTAGTCCAACGCTCATCACCCATCACCCATCACCCGTCCCCCATCACATCTGATTCCTTGGGGTTTTTCGTTGCGCGGTCGCGTTGCGGCCCGCCTACCTGATGGCGGCAGGGCTACCTTTCTAACGCGAAGGCGGTGCCCTTCGCGCATCGCTGCATCCGTTGACCGTCGAGTCCCGTATTACCGATGTCGGGGCTTGCCCCGATGCGTGTTTGCCTGTGCCTAGCCAGCGGACACCCGATCGGCCACCAGGCCGAACGACTGCGGCTGGCAGGAGTCCAGGTAAATGAATTGCAGGATAGAGAAAGTTCATCCCCAGAGGAGATTCATCGATGAGACTCAACCGCAAAAACCTCCGCGCCGCGATCGGCGCCGCCGCATTTTCCATGGCAGTGCCGCTCGCGCACGCAGCCTGTGGGCCGCGCAATCCCTGCGCGGGCCGCAGCCCATGCTCCGCGAAGGCGAACCCCTGTAATCCCTGTCGTGCCAAGAAGAACCCGTGTGCGGCGAAGAACCCGTGCGCGGCCCGCAATCCGTGCGCGGCGAAGAACCCGTGCGCAGCGAAGAATCCTTGTGGGGCCAAGCGCAACTGATCCGATATAACCGGCGCCACCAGGAACACGGGCCAGGGGCGGGGACGCGCGTTCCCGCCCCGACCCGTAAAGCGGCCGGGTTCAGGGCCGGCGTAAGGGATTTTGCGCGCCGGTGCCGTGCGTGTTGGGCCATGTGATTGGCGGCAATTGCATACAAAGAAGAACAACGATTCCATGAGTTTCAAGGAGCTGGATATGTTCAACATCAGGTTTTCGTTATCTTCTTTTTTGGGAACCGCTTTCCTCGCCGCATTGGGAACGGTTTTGGTTCCGGGTGCAAGCGTGGCCGCCGGGCCCACGGTGATCGAGCTGACGCAGGTGCCGTGTCAATTCCTCGAAAGCGAGGACGGCAAAAACCGCGCTTACCGGTCGAGCCGGAAGGAAGACTGTGAAGCGATCAATGCCAAGACCGCCACAGAACGCCTGGCGCAGGCGAAGCCGTTCGTTCTCAAGCCCGGCCAATACATCTTCCGGGTAACTAACCGCGACGTTCCGTATGAGTTGGGATTCTGGCTGCGCGGGGCCGGACTCGCGGGCCGGATAACCTTGCCGAGCGTCTCCGGCGGCGGGCTGACAACGGGGAAAACGCAGGATTACCGTATCGAGCTCAAGGCGGGCGAGTATCTCTACTCCTGTCCGCTCAACACAACGCCCGACTACCGGCTGATCGTGGAAAGTTAATCCGGGTACGCGCGACGTCGGCCGCCGCTCAAGTGCGCGTGGAGTAGTGGCTGAACGCCTGCAGCGCCATTGCGCCAAGCCCGATCACGAGGGCCAGGAGAATGAGCACGCCTCCTACGTAGGGAATGTGGCGCACCAGCCACAAGACGACTAGCGCAATGGTGAGCGTGCCGACACGGGCCCAGTAGCCAGCAGCGCCGGCGCGTTTTCGCGCGAAGTGGAGCAGGCGCTCGCCGACAAAAAATGCGGCCATCAGGAAGCCGGCCAGAAGCGCGGCCGCGTAAAGGCCCGCGAACACGAGGGCAATCGGGATACCGATGATGCTGATGACGAGCAGCAGAATCACCGGCGGCAGGCTGAAGAAGATGGCGGTCCCGAGGCCCAGACTGCCCAGCGGCGAGGCTCGCACCGTCTGCACGGTGGAGGCGCTAAAACGCGGGAAGAGCGCCAGCAGGAGCGCACCGGCTACGAGCAGCCCGAACATGAGCAGTGGCCGGAACGGCGGCCAGCCCGGCAAGCGCAGAGTGGGTAACCCGCCGGGCTCGCGCGTAACCTTCCCCGTCACGCTCGCACCAGGGTGGATCTTGATCGGCGTATTGCTGACGTAGGTTACGTTGCCATCGATGCGGGCGGTCGGCAGCAACTCGATCGTTGCGCCGAAGAGGTGGACGTTCCCCGTGATGTGGCCGAGCACGAGAATGTTTCGGGCATAGACCTTGACCTCGCGGTGGAACCGTCCCGCGACCGCGATATCCCCACCCGCGAGCCAAGCACGCCCCCCGACCTCGGAGTCCGGGCCAAACGCGATGCTGCCAGCGGCAACAAGGGCTTCCCCCTCCACGCGGCCCGCGAGCGTCACGAATCCCCCGGCGACCCGCAGGTCTTCCCCGATCCTGCCACGTACATCGATGGAGCCCGCCGCGAGCGCGGCGTCCCCGGCGATCGCGTGCTCTACGCTGATGCGCCCGGCGGCGGCGACCAGGTCCCCCTGAATGGGGCCGGTGGGCCGTACCTCGGTCCCCGCCATGTAAACGTTGTCCGAACCCTTTTCGTTGCGCGGGTCCTGTCCCAGGGCGGGCAGGGAGAGGCCGGCGAGCAGCGCCAAAGAGCAAAGGGTGAGTTGGCGGCGCATTGGTCTGTCTGACTCTTGAAGGAAACGTGCCCGGGATGGTGCCGGTTGTGCCGGGTTGTGCCGGCTGCCTAGCCCCCCACGCTATACGGGACGCGCTCCTCTTGCAATCCCGTCAACCGTCCCGATATCTGGCTACACGGTTCCTAAGCTGTTAAGCTATAGCGTTTTTTTGCGTGGGAGTGGTTGTGCCTATCTACGAATATCGCTGCGGCGCCTGCGGGGTGCAGAAAGAGTTTCTGCAGCGGCTGAGCGACGCGCCGCTCAGGGATTGCCCGGAATGTGGCAAGCCCGAATTGGCCAAGCTGATGAGCGCTGCCGGTTTCCAGTTGAAAGGCACCGGCTGGTACGCGACCGATTTCAAGAGCAGTGGTACCAAGCCGGCGGAGAAGGCGAAGCAGGACAAGCCCGCCGAGGCGAAGCAGGACAAGTCCACCGAGACGAAGCAGGACAAGTCCGCCGAGACGAATCGGGACAAGTCCGCCGAGACGAAGCGGGACAAGCCCGCCGAGAGCTCCGGCAGTGACGGCCCCAAGCCCGATTCGTCGAAAGCAGGGTCCGCCTCCGGCGCTGGGACGGGCCCGGCGAGCAGCTAGCGCTCTTGCGCGTGTGATTTAACTGCCGCGGTTGGACGCTCGAAACCCGCGGCCACGGAAGTTACGGCCATTCTCGTTCCCGTCCATGCGCCGGCGTAGCGCCGCCATACAATGACCAAGACAAGCTCCATCAGACGCTACTTCATCACCGGCCTCCTCATCTGGGTGCCGCTAGTCATCACTGTGTGGGTGCTCAACCTGCTCGTGAGCACCCTGGATCTGATCCTGGATCTGCTTCCGCTCCAGTTCCGCACCGAAAACTGGCTGGGCGTTCACATCCCCGGGTTCGGGGTCTCAATGACCGTGCTGATCGTGTTCGTGACCGGCGTGTTAGCGGCCAATATCATCGGCCAGCGGCTGGTGCTGTTCTGGGAGGGCGTGCTCGCGCGCATCCCGGTCGTGAACTCCATTTATAAGGGGGTAAAGCAAGTCAGCGACACGCTGTTTTCCCCGGGCGGACAGGCGTTCCGCAAGGCGCTGCTGGTGCAGTGGCCGCGCGAAGGCATGTGGACCATTGCTTTTCTCACCGGCACTGCCGGTGGCGACGTCGTCTCGCATCTCGACGGCGACTATCTCAGTATTTACGTGCCGACAACGCCCAACCCGACCGGCGGCTACTTCATCATGGTGCGGCGGGCCGACGTGGTCGAACTCGACATGACGGTCGACGACGCCCTGAAGTACATCATTTCGATGGGGGTGGCGCCGCCGGATAGCACTGCACGCAAAGACGGCGTGGCGCCGGAGGTCATTCCGAAGGCCGTCAATCAGTAAGAGGAAGGGCGTGACCGGTATAACCCGCTAGAAGCCTGGTGATGAGTACTGGTGATGGATACGGGTGACGGATACTGGTGATGCGCCACTTCAAACGCTTTTGCATCACCATTAATCATCACCATCATCCATCACCATCATCCATCACCATTTTTCATCACTTTTTTTTGGCTGCGGCCCATCACTCATCACCCATCACGATTCATTATGCGTAGCGAGTACTGCGGACTGGTAAACCGCAAACACCTCGGTCAGACGGTGCACGTATGCGGATGGGTGCACCGGCGGCGCGACCACGGCGGCGTGATATTCATCGACCTGCGTGACCGCGAAGGTCTGGTGCAGGTGGTGTGTGATCCCGACACGCCCGAGACCTTCCAGACCGCGGACCGGCTGCGCAACGAGTTCGTGATCCGCGTTGCGGGAAAGGTGCGCGAGCGTCCGGCCGGCACGGTCAATCCCAACCTGCCGAGTGGCGAGATCGAGGTGCTGGCGCAGGACATCACGATCCTCAACCCTTCGCTCACGCCAGCATTCCAGATCGACGAGGAGAACCTGTCCGAGACGGTGCGCCTCGAGCATCGCGTGCTCGACTTGCGCCGGCCGTTCATGCAGCACAATCTGAAGCTGCGCTATCGCGCCGCCATGGCGGTGCGTAACTTTCTTGACCGCGAGGGCTTTCTCGACATCGAAACGCCGATGCTCACGCGCTCGACGCCCGAGGGCGCGCGCGACTATCTGGTGCCCTCACGGGTGCACCCTGGTCAGTTCTACGCGCTGCCGCAGTCGCCGCAGCTGTTCAAGCAGATGCTGATGATGGCGGGCTTCGACCGTTACTACCAGATCGTGAAGTGCTTTCGCGACGAGGACTTGCGGGCCGACCGCCAGCCGGAGTTCACGCAGATCGATATCGAGACCTCGTTTCTCGGGCAAGATGAGATCACGCGCATTATGGAAGAGCTGATCCGGCACGTGTTCAGGGAGGTGATCGGCGTCGAGCTACCCGATCCCTTCCCGCGACTGGGCTATGCGGAGGCAATGTTGCGTTACGGCTCCGACAAGCCGGACCTGCGCGTGCCGATCGAGCTCACGGAGCTCACCGACGCGGTTAAAGACGTGGACTTCAAGGTCTTCAAGGAGGCGGCGCACCTGAAGGACGGGCGTGTCGCCGGGCTGCGCCTGCCCCAGGGCGGGGCGCTTACGCGCAGCGAGATCGATGGCTATACGGACTACGTCAAGCAGTTTGGGGCGAAGGGTCTTGCCTACATCAAGGTGAACGCAATTGAGCGCGGCGCCGACGGCCTGCAATCACCCATCCTCAAGTTTCTGTCGCCGGTCGCAATCAAGGCAATACTAGGGCGCACCGGCGCGTGCGACGGCGACCTGATCTTCTTCGGCGCGGACCGCGCGAAGATCGTCAACGAAGCGCTCGGCGCGCTGCGGGCGAAACTGGGACACGAGCGCGGGCTCACGCAACCGGGCTGGCGGCCGCTATGGGTGGTCGATTTCCCGATGTTCGAGTACGACGACGCCGAAAAGCGCTGGGCCGCGATGCATCATCCTTTTACCTCGCCGGCGGATGGGCATGAGGACCTCCTCGACACCGACCCGGGAGCAGCACGCGCCAAGGCGCACGACATGGTGATGAACGGCTCGGAAATCGGCGGTGGCTCGGTGCGGATCCATCGCCAGGAAGTGCAGCAGAAGGTGTTCCGGGCGCTCGGCATCGGGCCCGACGAGGCGCAGGCCAAGTTCGGGTTCTTGCTGGAGGCGCTGCAGTACGGGGCGCCGCCGCACGGCGGCATCGCCTTCGGCCTCGATCGCATCGTGGCGCTCATGGTGGGGGTAGACTCGATTCGCGACGTCATCGCGTTTCCGAAGACCCAGCGCGCGCAGTGCCTGCTTACGCAGGCGCCGAGCCCGGTGGACGAGCGGCAGTTGCGCGAGCTGCACATACGGCTGCGGCGCCAAGAGCCGTGAACAGTGACCAGACCCTACAAAAAAACAAAGAACATTATTAGCCGTAGATAAACGCAGATGAACGCAGACAAAAACCCAGGAAGATCATCGTTTTTCGAGCCTCTCGGCGTTTATCGGCAGGCATCGGCGGCTACATTTCAGGTTTTTGAGGCAGTTTAATCAAACCGTGAAAGGTGAATGGCGTCGTCTCACGGCGGCCTTTCTCGTAGCGGCAGGGTTACTCGCTCTTGGCGTAGCGCTGGCGCCCCCGCAAGCGCAGGACGCGGCGTCGGACGGATTGCAGCAAGTCGCCGTCGCGGATCTGCCATCGGAAGCGCGCGCAACGATCAGGCTCATCAAGCAGGGGGGGCCGTTTGCGTACGAGCGCGACGGGATCGTCTTTCGTAACTTCGAGAAACGGCTGCCGTTGCGCGAGCGCGGCTATTATCGAGAGTACACAGTGCGCACGCCGGGGGTGAAGAGCCGCGGAGCGCGCCGTATTGTCGCGGGGCGCGGCGGTGAGCTCTACTATACGGCCGATCATTACCGGAGCTTCGCGCGCATCCGGAAACCCCCGCGAATGGTGAACGGTGAACAGTGAGCGGAAGGCTGGATTGACGTTGAGCCCCGAGCGCTCCGGGGTGTATCTCGCGCCGGCGGATAGTTCGGCGCTGCGCCGCGCCGCCATGCGCGGCAAGCTCGCCTGGATGGAGTTCGACTCCGGAGAGGCGCGAAACAAGCCGCAGTTCCTGGCGGCGTGCGCGAGGGATCTCGAGTTCCCCGACGGTTTCGGTGGCAACTGGGACGCACTCGCGGATTGCCTGCAGGACTTATCATGGCGACCCGCGCCCGGCCATGTCGTGCTGTGGCGCGGCGCCAGCGGGCTCGCCAGCGCAGCTCCCGACGATTTTGCGACGGCCCTTGAAATTTTTCGCGACACCGCAATTTACTGGAAAGAGCGTGGCCGCGTCTTCATTGCACTGCTCGACCAGCCGGTGCGTGGCGTGGCGGTGCAGCAGTTGCCTGGCTCGTGAAATACAAGATTCCCGTCTCGGTTCTCGTGCTGGTGCATACGCCGGAGCTCAAGGTGCTGCTGCTCGAACGCGCCGATCGTCCGGGTTTCTGGCAATCCGTGACCGGCAGCCAGCACGAAGGCGAGAGCCTTGCCGAGACTGCCGTGCGCGAGTTGAGGGAAGAGACCGGCCTCGACGCCGGTTGCTATGGACTCACCGATTGGCACAAGCAGAATCGGTTCGAGATTTACCGGACTTGGCGCAGCCGTTACGCGCCCGGCGTTACCCACAATCTCGAGCATGTTTTCGGGCTGTGCGTGCCGCAAGAGCTGCCGGTGACGCTCGAGCCGCGGGAACATTTGCGCTACGAGTGGATCTCATGGGAAGCGGCTGCGAAAAAGGCTTTTTCCTGGACTAATGTTGAGGCAATTCAGGAACTGCCGTGGCGCACCGCAAAAAAACCCTGACCAGAATGCGGACTCTTTGATTTGCGGGGCACCAACCGGCTGGATTTTCTGTCACAGTATGGTAAATTTCCTTACTCTTTAAGAGACGCCGCATCGTGATGGAAGCTGCGACGATCACATTCGAACGTTTCAAACCGCTCGCCGACGAGGCGTGCGAACCGCGGATCCAGGCCGCCAGGGCGAGCCTCGGCAAACGCGCGGTGATACTCGGTCATCATTACCAGCGCGCCGATGTCTACAGGCACGCCGAACTCACCGGAGATTCCCTGCAGCTTTCTCGCCTCGCAGCGCAGACCGACGCGCAGTACATCGTCTTCTGCGGCGTGCATTTCATGGCGGAGGTGGCGGACATTCTCTCCAAGCAGGAGCAGGTGGCGATTTTGCCCGACCTCGGCGCCGGATGCTCGATGGCCGACATGGCAAGCCTGGCCAAGGTCGAGCGCGCCTGGCGCGAGATTTCCTCCGTGCTCGATCCCGACGAGCATGTCACGCCGGTGACCTACATCAACTCGGCCGCGGACCTGAAGGGGTTCTGCGGAGAGCACGGCGGCATCGTCTGCACCTCGTCGAACGCACGCGGGATCCTCGAGTGGTCGCTCAAGCGGCGCGAGAAGGCACTGTTCTTTCCAGACCAGCACCTGGGCCGCTGGACAGGGTATCTCATGGACATCCCGCTCGCCGAAATGCTGGTATGGGATCCAGACGAGGAAATGGGCGGGCTCACGCCGCAGCAGATCAAGATGGCGAAGATCCTGCTGTGGAAGGGGCATTGCTCGGTACACCAGATGTTCCAGCCGCAGCACGTCCTGCGCTGGCGTGATCAAAATCCGAGCGGGATGGTAATCTCGCACCCCGAGTGCAAGTTCGACGTGTGCAAGCTCTCCGATTACGTGGGCTCGACCGATTTCATCATTCGCACCATTGCGGCGAGCTCGCCGGGCACCCGCTGGCTCGTGGGCACCGAGCTCAACCTCGTGAACCGAATCGCCGAGCAGTTCAGGCCGCAGGGAAAGATCGTCCAGTTCATGTCGCCCATGGTGTGCATGTGCTCCACGATGGCACGAATCGACCCGCAGCACCTGGCCTGGTCGCTCGAGAACCTGGTGGCTGGCAAGATCGTCAACCACATCAAGGTGCCGGCGCGCGAGGCGGAGCTGGCCCGTATCGCCCTCGACCGCATGCTTGCGGTCTATTAACGACTTCCCGTCGGCTCATCGGCAGCACGCGGTGTTACGCTAATGGCGTATTCGCCGGCGCGCGGGCGCTTCCGTCGGCGCCGGCCGTTATAAAGCGCGTCCTTACGCTGGGAGCCGTTTGCGTTGCTTGACATGAAAGGCCCTTCCTTGGCTGACGACAACGTCACGCGCACACTGCGGGTGGCAACTTACAACATTCACAAGGGTTTCTCTTTCTTCAAAGGGCGCCTCGTGATCCACGAGGTCCGCGAAAGATTGCGCATGCTGGGGGCGGACGTCGTGTTCCTGCAGGAGGTACACGGCAGCCATGAGCGGCATGCCTCCCACTACAGTGAGTGGCCGGTTGCGCCGCAGTACGAGTTCCTGGCTGACTCGGTATGGCGCGAGTACGCCTACGGCAAGAACGCCATTTACGACCAGGGGCATCACGGCAATGCCATCCTGTCGAGATTTCCGATTGTTCGCTGGGACAACCAGGACGTATCCACCCACCGTCTCGAACGCCGCGGATTGCTCCACTGCGAGATTCAGCTGCCGCGCTGGAAGGAGCCGCTCCATTGCGTGTGCGTGCACCTCGGTCTGCTGGCCCGCTGGCGCGGTCGGCAGCTGGAGTTGCTGCGACAGCGGATCGAGCGCCTGGTGCCGCCAACGGCTCCGTTGATCGTCGCCGGCGATTTCAACGACTGGCGCTACCGCGTTGCCCAGGAACTCGCCCATCCCCTCAATTTGCACGAAGTGTTCGAGCTCGTTAACGGCGTCCCGGCGCGGAGCTTTCCAGCAATGCTGCCCCTCATGTCATTGGATCGGATTTACCTGCGTGGCTTCCAGGTGCGGCACGCGCGCGTCCACCACGGCCGCGCCTGGGCGCGCATCTCGGATCACGCTGCGCTGGCGGCGACTTTGGTACGTTCGTGAGGGCCACACGATGGCTGCACTCGTCGACGGCAACCGCGTCACACTGCTGGTAAGCGGGGTCAAGTACTTCCCGGCGCTGGAAGCCGAGCTGGATGCCGCACGCCGTGAAATTCACATCGAGACTTACATCTTCGAAAATGATGCGGCCGGCCGCGCGATCGGGGCCGCGCTCACGCGCGCGGCGCGCCGCGGCGTCGTGACGAACGTGATGGTGGACGGGTTCGGCTCCAGCGATCTGGACGCGCAATTCATTGCGGAGCTCAGGAACGCGGGAGTGAATTTTCTCGTGTACCGCCCCGATATCTCGCCGTGGACTTTCCGGCGCGCGCGTCTGCGGCGCCTGCACCGCAAGATTGCCGTTATCGACGCGCGCGTCGCGTTCGTTGGTGGCATCAATATCATCGACGATATGGACACGCCCGGGCACACGCCGCCACGCTTCGATTATGCGGTTCGGGTCGAAGGGCCGCTGGTCGCCCATATCCACCCCACGGTCAAACGGCTGTGGGCGCTGGTGTCCGCGGCGCAGTTCAGGCCAGGTTGGCGACGGCTGCGCGAGTTGGGCCCGTTCAGCGTGCCGCGGGGAGGGCAGCGGGCAGCGTTCCTCGTGCGGGACAACTTCCAGCATCGCCGTGCCATCGAGCAGGCTTACCTTGCGGCAATCGAGGGCGCGCGCAGCGAAATCATCATCGCCAGCGCCTATTTCTTTCCCGGCCTCTCGTTTCGGCGTGCGCTAATGGACGCCGCTGCGCGTCGCGTGCGCGTCGTGCTGCTGCTGCAGGGAAAGGTAGAGTTCATGCTGCTGCATTACGCGTCGCGCGCTCTCTACGGGGCTTTTTTGGACGCCGGCATCGAGATCCACGAATACCACAAGAGTTTCCTGCACGCAAAAGTGGCGGTCATCGACCGCTATTGGTCGACGGTTGGTTCCTCCAACATCGATCCCTTCAGTCTCCTGCTCGCGCGTGAAGCGAACATCGTGATCGAGGATCAGAACTTCGCCGATCAGCTACGGGAAAGCCTCGTTAAAGCGATGACGGAGGGTGCGCAGCAGCTCGAGCGGCAGGGCTGGAATCAACAGCCGCTCGCGGTGCGCGCGCTTACCTGGACGAGCTACGGGCTTGCGCGACTGTTGACGGGGTTGTTTGCTTACGGGCGGGCGGACGATTTCACTTAGAAGCGGTGAATGGTGAATGGTGAATGGTGAACGGTGAACTGTGAATAGTGAATAGACTCGCTGAAGTGCAGCTGGCAGCGGGTTCTAAAAGTCACCCATCACCCATCACCCATCACGGGTTCTAGTAGCGGTAGGTGTAGCCGCCGTTGTTGCTGACCGGCATGCTGCGCGACGGCGGCAGGGGCTGGCCGACTACGCGCGCATCCGGCTCTGCCGTGCTAGCGTCTCGCTCAGCCACGGGCGCATTGCCCTCCAGGAGGCTGATGCCGACGCGCACCGTGCTGCCGGGTTCGTAAGGCAGCGTCGTCGTGGCGTCGTGGCCGTTGTAGCGATAGACCACGGTGTAGGCCTTGATCACGTCGCGCGCGGTTTCCATCGTGCGACAGCGCTCCGCCGGTTGGGCGCCGGTCGTTTGTGTCTGCTGCGGATTTTGCACGCGGTCTCCGATCATGCTGCCGGCGATTGCGCCTGTCGCCGTGGCCACGGTCTTGCCGTTGCCCTTGCCGACTTGGGCGCCGGCCAAACCCCCGGCAGCGCCACCGATCACGGTGCCCGTCACGGGGCGCTCGCTGCCGGGATTTGAGACGCGATCTCCGACGATCGTGCCCACCACCGCTCCGGCGGCGGTCGCGACGTTCCGGCCGCTGCCGTTGCCGATCCGGCTGCCGAGAATGGCGCCCGCCACTCCGCCGACGATGGGGCCAACGATGCTGCGCTCTCTGACCGGTGCCGGCGCGGCTGCAGCCGTGACAGGCTCGCATTCCTGACGGGGCTCATAAATTCGCTCCACAATCGGTGTGGAGGAAATGACTCGCGCGGTATCCGTGAAATCCGGCGCCGCGACGCCGGTACTGGCGAAAGCGCTCAGCGCCGCAACCGAAATCGTCTTCTTCATCATGACATCCTTTTCTTCAATGCCCCTGCACGAGCTGCGAGGCGGGTATCTCCTGCTACCGCGGCCTCGATCGAAGCGGCGGGGGCGCCGTCCGCTTCAGTGATCATTAGATGGCAAACGGGGGTCCGACGCTGCTTTCTTTACACTCGGTTACAAAAGTCACACTTTCGAAACCCCCGCAATTGCGAATCACGGATCGCACTCGTGGAACCGCACCGGCGCGGCTGCGGGGGGGCCGAAGTGTCGAGATCACCACATGAGCGTAGAAAATCCCGACACGGGTGCTGGGGTGTAAATTCGTAACTCATTGATTTACGCCGACCTCGATGCTGGCATTGCTCTTGCAAGTAAATGGGCGAAGGCATGGGGCGATCCCGCTCCGTGCCTTCATCCTCCTCCTTTGGTACTTTTTTGGGCGCGGCTAATCCCCGCGCCCTTTTTTTGTACTCGTACTCTTGTCCTCGAGGGTGTTGCGGCTGGGCGACATCATTGGTCCGACCACGAGGCGCGCTGCCACAAAAGACGCTCGCGCGTCCCGTGTTACGATTAGGCGGTATTTCGTCACGATGCCATTCGCCACCGTCACGGGCGGCGCAGCCGCGCCGCTCACACACTTATCACGAGGGGTGCCGTCATTGCCGGCGCGCGCTGGCTCGACGGCGCAGAGGCGCGCGCGCCCGGCTCTGCCGTTACGTGAAGGTTTTGCCCGCGTGCGTGCGCTGACCTGGGCATCATGAGCACTCAAAACGCAGCCCATGCCGCAGCGCCGCCAGCGCGCGGCGCACCGTCACGCGGCCGCGAGTGGCGCGTCGTCCCGATGCTCCTGCCTTATCTCTGGGAATACCGCTGGCGCGTCCTGCTCGCGCTTGCCTGCCTCATCGCAGCGAAGCTCGCGAACGTGGGCGTGCCGCTGGTGCTGAAGGAGGTGGTGGATGCGCTCGAGCCGGCGCGCGCAGTGATCGCGGTCCCGTTCGCCCTGCTGGTTGCCTACGGCGGCTTGCGGCTTTCGACGACGCTGTTCGCCGAGCTGCGCGACCTCGTGTTCGTGCGCGTGACGCAGCGCGCGATCCGGCGCATCGGCCTCAACGTGTTCCGGCATCTGCACTCGCTCTCGCTCAGGTTCCACCTCGAGCGCCAGACCGGCGGGGTCTCGCGAGATATCGAGCGCGGCTCGCGTGGCATCTCGACGCTGCTGTCCTACATGCTGTTCTCGATCATCCCGGTGATCCTGGAATTCGGGCTCGTCGCCGCAGTCCTCTACGCGAAGTTTGACTGGCGTTTCGTGGGCGTCACCTTTGCCGCAGTCATTGTTTTCCTCGCGTTCACGTTCACGGTAAGCGAGTGGCGGATCGACATCCGCCGCCGCGCCAACGAGCTTGACTCGAGGGCGAACACGCGCGCGATCGACAGCCTGCTCAATTACGAGACCGTGAAGTATTTCAACAACGAGGAGTACGAAGCCCAGCGCTATGACGCGCAGCTCGATCAGTACGAGTCAGTGGCCGTGCAAAGCGAAGCCTCGCTCGGGCTGCTCAACATCGGCCAGAGCATCATCATCGCGGTGGCGGTGACGTTGCTCATGATCCTGGCGGCGGAAGGGGTGGCGGCACGCACCCTCACGCTGGGCGATCTGGTCCTCGTGAACGGCCTGCTGATCCAGCTGTACATCCCGCTCAATTTCCTTGGCATGGTGTACCGGGAGATCAAGCAGTCGCTGATCGACATGGACCGCATGTTCCGGCTGCTCGAGGAGAACCGTGAAGTGGAAGACCGCCCGGGCGCGATCCAGGTGCCGTCGGGCGCAGCCCGTGTGCGCTTCGAGGACGTGGACTTTTCGTACGATCCGAGGCGCCAGATCCTGTTTGGGGTGAGCTTTGAGATACCCCCGGGTCACAAGGTCGCGGTGGTGGGGGCGAGCGGCGCGGGCAAGTCGACGCTCGCGCGGCTGCTCTACCGCTTCTATGACATCTCGGCAGGCCGCATCACCGTTAACGGCGTTGACCTCCGGGAGCTGGCGCAGCAAAGCTTGCGCGCGGCGATCGCGATCGTGCCGCAGGACACCGTGCTGTTCAATGACTCCATCTACTACAACATCCAGTACGGGCGGCCCGACGCGACGCACGAGGAGGTCATCGGGGCGGCAAAGGCAGCGCACATTCACGATTTAGTCGAAAGTTTGCCGGAGCAGTACGAGGCGACCGTTGGCGAGCGCGGATTGAAGCTCTCTGGCGGGGAGAAGCAACGCGTCGCGATCGCCCGGGCCATCCTGAAGAGTCCGCGCATCCTGATATTCGACGAGGCGACCTCGGCGCTCGATTCCGCGACGGAACAGGGCATTCAGGAAGAACTTGCGCGGGTCGCGCGCGGCCACACGACGCTCGTGATTGCACATCGCCTCTCGACCGTGATGGACGCCGATCAGATCCTGGTGCTCGACGGCGGGCGCATCGTCGAGCGTGGAACGCATCGCGAACTGCTGGGGCAGGGCGGCGCTTACGCGCGTATGTGGGCGCTGCAGCAAGAAGCGGCGGCGCATGAGAAGGCCGCGGCCGAGGCACGGCTCGCGGCAGGCTAGCGTGCCGGGTCAACCCACCCTGTCCTGGGCCGAGTTTTTTTGAGGAGGTCCACCCGGCTTCACCCGCCCTTGCCCCCTTGAGTTAAAAAATTGGTTGATAAATTAGCGCTAACCCTGTATTTTCAGGCGTAATTCAGTATGTTCGTGCCGCGGCGCCGCCGCGGGCTGTACAGCGGGAGGTAGCCTGAAGCCATTAATCGTTGCCGTTATCCTGGGTCTGGCAGTCTCGTCTGCTGCCTATGCTCAGAAGCAGGCGATCGTCGTGCGCTCGACGGCGCTCCATCTTAAATCGTCCTCTGCGCTCGTGCTGGAGCAGGACGGCGCGGGCGTGCTCTACGCGAAAAACACCGATGCGGTGGTGCCGATCGCCTCGATCACCAAGCTGATGACGGCGATGGTGGCGCTCGACGCACAGCTTCCGCTCAGCGAGATGGTGGTGATTACCAAGGAGGACGTGGACCGGGTCAAGGGCACGCGGTCGCGCCTGCATGTCGGCGCGATGCTCACGCGCGGCGACCTGCTCAGGGTGGCGTTGATGGCATCCGAGAATCGGGCCGCTGCGGCCTTGAGCCGCTCCTACCCGGGGGGCCGGAGTGCGTTCGTTGCGGCGATGAACCGTAGGGCGAGCGAGCTTGGCATGTGGCACACCGAGTTCGTGGACAGCACGGGCCTTTCGAGCGCCAACGTCTCGACTGCGGAGAATCTGGCGCGGCTCGTGCGGGCGGCACATGGCTATCCCCTCATCCGCGAATTCACCACCGATTCGCAGTACACCGTCACGCTGTTTAGCGGCCGGAAGCTGCACTACTCGAACTCCAACCGCCTGGTCAAGAACCCGCATTGGGAAATTGGCCTGTCCAAGACCGGCTACATCAGTGAAGCGGGCCGCTGCCTGGTGCTTCAGGCCACGATCATGTCGAAGCCGGTTATCATCGTGCTGCTCCACTCATGGGGCAAGCTCACCCGGATCGGGGACGCAAACCGCATCAGAAGATGGATGGAAAGAAACCTGCTGCGTGAGTCTGCCGGCAGCTGACCGGTAGCGCGGCACCCAGCGTTCTGGGCGCCGTCAAATAAAAAGGGCCAGCGATCCATCTCCGGACCGCCGAGGAGTTTGTTGGAATTAGCCCCGACAAACTCCTAACGCAAAACCGGCACTAGGAACTGCGCAAGACAGGAGGACAGATACGCGAATTCACCCTCGCCTGCCTTCACATTCCGCCGCTTTGGCTGGGTTCTCATTGAAATTGTCAGCCGGTTTTGCTTGTAGCAGCCTGTGTGCGGACCGTTAAGTCCGACAGGCTGCTAGAGGAGGCCATCGATCGTGCGAAGCACCACTTCACGCGTTTCCTATCATGATCTGCGCCCGGATACGGGCGACTTCCGTCAGGAAGTAATCGCTGGCTTTTCCCGAAGCCCGAAGGCCCTTCCCCCGAAATTTTTCTATGACGAACGCGGATCGGAGCTGTTCGAAGCGATCTGCGAGCTGCCGGAGTACTATCCGACTCGCACTGAGGCCGCGCTCATGCGGGACAAGTCGGATGAGATGGCGCAGCATCTCGGGCCGGGCTGTGTTCTGATCGAGTACGGCAGTGGCAGTGGCCGCAAGACCCGCATCCTGATGGAAGCGCTCGCGCCCGCGGCCTACGTGCCTATCGACATTGCCGCCGCGCAGTTGACCGGTTGGTCAGCGGAACTTGCCCGCGCGTTCCCTGCGGTTGCCGTCGTCGCGGTTTGCGCCGATTATTCACGTCCCTTCGCACTGCCTGGCCTTGACCGGTTCCGGGAACACCGGCGCGTAATCTATTTCCCGGGCTCGACCGTCGGCAACTTCACCACGCCCGAAGCGCTGGCTTTCCTCAAGAACGCGTGCACGATTGCCCGGCCGGGCGGAGCCATGCTCGTGGGCGTCGATCTCAAGAAAGACGCTGCGTTGTTGCAAGCAGCCTACGACGACGCTCAGGGCATCACTGCACAATTCAATCTCAACCTGCTCGCGCGGATCAACCGCGAATTGGGTGCGAACATCGACATTGCCGCGTTCCGGCACCGCGCTTTCTACAACGCGGAGGTGGGCCGCATCGAGATGCATTTGGAAAGCCTGCGGGACCAGCAGGTGGCGATCGCGGATCGAACGTTCACCTTCCGCCAGGGCGAGACCATTCACACCGAGAATTCCTACAAGTACTCGATCGCCGAGTTTCAGGACCTGGCACGGAGGGCGGGTTTCGTCGCGCAAACCTGCTGGACCGACGCCCGGGAGTTATTTTCCGTCCACTATCTCACCGTCCCGGCCTAGGCCGGTAAAGACAGGCGAGTAAAACAAGAACCCCGCCGAGGCAGGGTTCTTGCTCGTACGGACTCAGCACGGTCGGGGCGTCTTGGTAGAGCGTTCTTTGGCAGCACCGCGCGGACGAGTTTCATGGCGGCTGAAGACGTCGTCCATATACTGGTCATCGAGGTGTGAAAGGCATAAATCGTAGAGTAGAAAAATGGCCACAGTACGGAACCACCCGTCATTCGCTTTCCTGGCGCGGTAGAATGTGCGCCTGTTTCTCACGCCAGGAGCGCCCGCGCTGGCCGGCGGTACGCGCCCTCTCGGATGGCAATCTACTTCGTAACGCTGCTCTGCGTAATGAACCACGCCGGCTTTTCCGGAAGCCGCGTGCTGATGCCACTCTACGCCCTCGAGTTGGGAGCGGGGCAGTTCGTGGTAGGAATCATCATCGGGCTCTATGCGCTGTGCCCGATGTTTCTGGCGATCTATGCCGGGCAGCTGGTGGACCGCGTCGGCCCGCGCCTGCCAATGTTCGCCGGGACCGTGGGCACCGGCGCCGGGCTGCTTCTGCCTTATTTCTTCCCGGGATTGACGACGCTTTACGTTTCCGCTCTCGTACTGGGCACGTCATTCCAGTTCTTCTTCGTCGCCGTGCACGGCACGGCGGGCGCCATCGGCGGTGCCGAGAACCGCGTGCGCAACTACACCTGGGTGAGCATCGGGTTCTCCCTGGCGGCGCTGTTTGGTCCGCTCATCGCCGGTTTTTCCATCGATTACCTGGGTTACGGTCCGGCGTACCTGGCGCTCGCCCTGTGCACGATAGTTCCGGCGCTGCTCCTGTGGCTCAGGCCTGATTTATTGCCGAAGCCCGCCGCGAGGACGAAGGGGGGAATAGAGAAAAAGAATACCCTCGACCTGCTGCGTATCCCGAAGCTGCGAACCAGCTTCATCGCGAGCGGCCTCATCGCCGCGGCGTATGATCTTTACCAGCTCTACTTCCCGATCTACGGTCACGCGATCGGGCTGTCGGCTTCGACGATCGGGATGATCGTGGGCGTTTTCGCCGGAGGCGTCTTCGCGATACGCGTCGTGTTGCCGTGGCTGATGCGACGGTTTGCCGAGACAGACCTGCTGATTTATGCGATCGGGGTGGGGGGTCTCACCTTTCTGCTCTTTCCCCTCCTCGAGAATCCCTTTCTGTTGGCGGGAGTCACGTTCGTGCTTGGGCTGGGCTGTGGCTGCGGCCAGCCGATTTCCGGATCCCTGACCTACAGCCTCACGCCGCCGGGTCGTCAGTCCGAAGGCGCCGGCGTGCGCGTCATGTTCAACAACGCGGTGCACCTGGTGGTGCCGGTCGTTTTCGGTGGCATCGGAACGGCGCTCGGCTTCATGCCGGTGTTCGCATCGATCTCGGTGCTGCTGCTCTCCGGCAGCGTCTATACGCACCGCAGCAATGCGCGCAACCTAGCGGGAAACCACGTAACTCGGTAACTAAATGATTCCCGAATTGCCTCTACACCTAGTCACCTAGTCACCTAGTTGCTTAGTCACCTAGTCACGGGAACCCAGCCTAGGTCAGCTTGGAGACGCGGTCGAGGAAGCCCATCATCGCGTCGTTGAAGATTTGCGCCTGCTCGACGTTGGACAGGTGCGCCGCGGAAGGAATGATCTTCAGCTCCGATCCGGCAAGATTCTGCTGAATCGCGCGTGCCGCCTCTGGTGGCGTGCCGTGATCGTGCTCGCCGACCATGATGAGCGCGGGGACCTTGATCTCCTTCAAGCGGTCGAGGTAGTCGACGTTCGAGATGGCATGGCAGCATCCGGCGAAACCGGCGACCGGGGTGCTGCGAATGCCCTTCGAGATGCGCTCCATCACATCCTTGCGCGTGTTGCGGTACGGCTCTGTGAACCAGCGAGCGAGGGTGTTTTCCACAAGGGCGTCCATGCCTTTTTCTTTGGCGGTGGCGATGCGGTCGCCCCAATTCTTGGCAGCGTCGGGTGGCCGCCGGCTGGTGGTGTCGGCCAGCACCATGCTTTGGAAAACACCGGGGTACTTGAGGGCAAAAGCCTGCGCGATCATCCCGCCCATCGAAAGCCCGATCCAATGCGTCTGATAGATCTGGAGCGCGCCGAGCAGGCCTTTGGCATCATCGGCCAGCTGCTCGAACGTGTACTCGCCGGCGGGGGCGTCCGACTGCCCGTGGCCGCGGGTGTCGAAGCGCAGTACCTTGTATTTCTTCGTGAGCACGGCCATCTGGTCGTCCCACATGTGGAGATTGCAGGCGAGCGAATGGCTCATCGTGACCCACGGTCCCTCGCCCTGGATCTCGTAATTGATGTCGATGCCGTTTGCCTTGACCTTCATGAACTCCTCCCGAATTGAATGAGCGGTTTTAGAACGGGAACGTGCAGTATAAGTTCTGCTATTCCGGACGCAAAGCGCCCGGAATAGCTGCGCGGGTTCGAACGGACACGGGACTTCGCTCAACCCGCGCCCCCGCTCGCAGAGCACCCGAATAGCTTCGCGATTCGCATAGACACTGGGTGCCGCTCAACCCGCGCGATCCGAACAAGAGGCGCCGCTGCGGGCGCTCTTCGTCTTCCGACAGGATGGACATTTCACCATCGGTAAAACCGGCCATGATCATGCGGGCCGCTCAGGGATCCCCGCGGGTTGAGCGGCGCGGATGAGGACAAACCGACCGTTGAATGGCCGCATTGCGGTCCATTCGAACGGGCGGACTTAACCCGGCGCGCAGCGTCCGGTGTTAAGGGGACTTGAAAATCCGCGGGCCGCCTACATAACTAAAGCGGTTAGGGGTCTCTGCTAGCGGCGGTTCCTGTTAACGCCAACCCCTTTGTTTTTAAGAGCAATTTGTTCAGGAGACACTTTCCATGAAGATTCGTCCGTTGCACGACCGCATCATCGTCAAGCGGTTGGAAGAGGAACGCAAAACTGCGTCCGGCATTGTTATTCCCGACACGGCGGCAGAGAAGCCCGATCAGGGT
>JAQBFV010000055.1:0-8177 GCA_032123035.1 Betaproteobacteria bacterium
CGGGGTGGTCGCCGCGATCATTCCCTGGAACTCCCCCCTGCTCCTCGTCGCCTGGAAGCTCGCGCCGGCACTTGCCGCCGGCAACACGGTCGTCCTCAAACCGTCCGAGTACACCTCCGCCTCGACGCTCGAGTTCATGAAGGTGATCGAGCAGGCGGGTTTCCCGCCGGGGGTGGTGAACGTGGTGACCGGCTTCGGGGCTGAGGTGGGCATGCCGCTGGTTGAGCATCCGCTCGTGGCCAAGGTCGCGTTCACCGGATCGGACCGCACGGGCACGCTCATCTACCAGGCGGCGGCCAAAGGCCTCAAGCGCGTCAGCATGGAGCTCGGCGGCAAGTCGCCCAATATCGTGTTCGACGACGCCCACATGGAAAACGCGATCAAGGGTGTGGTCTCGGGCATTTTTGCTGCGACGGGGCAGACCTGCATCGCCGGCTCCCGACTGCTGGTGCAGCGCACGATCCACGACGAGTTCGTCGAAAAGCTCGTCGCCTTCGCGCAGACCGCAAAGATGGGCGATCCAATGAGCCTAGAGACCCAGGTCGGACCCGTCACCAACCCGCCACAGTTCAAGAAGATCCTCGACTACATCGATGTCGCCAGGGGCGAAGGCGCGAAACCGGTGCTGGGCGGCGGGCGCGCGACACGCCCGGAGTGTGGCAATGGCTGGTTCGTTGAGCCGACGATTTTCACGGGCGTCAAGAACTCGATGCGCATCGCGCAGGAGGAAGTCTTCGGACCGGTGCTTGCGGTGATTCCCTTTGAAGACGAGGAAGAGGCCGTCCGCATCGGCAATGACGTCGTCTACGGGCTCGCCGCGGGCGTGTGGACCCAGAACATGCGCCGGGCGCTCACGCTCTCGGAACGGCTGCAAGCCGGCACGGTCTGGGTCAACACCTACCGCGCGGTCTCCTACCTCTCGCCTTTTGGCGGCTACAAGCGCAGCGGTCTCGGGCGCGAGAGCGGGCAGGAGATGATCAAGGACTATATGCAGGTGAAAAGCGTCTGGATTTCCACCGCGACCGAGGTCCCTAATCCGTTCATACTTCGTTGAGGCAGATTAAACCGCCAAGACGCCGAGAGAAGCAAATTCAAATCTGAACCGCTGAGGCGCCGAGAACGCCAAGAAAACCTCGATTCACGTTTCACGATTTACGATTTACGATTTACGATTTACGATTTACGATTCACGAAATATTGGAACTAGCATGGAGGTCACGCGGATGACGCACAGACTGTCTCTCGCCGTAGCGATGGTGCTCTTGACTGGTCTGCTAGGGTGCGCGCCCGAGGTGGGCAGCGAAGCGTGGTGCAAGAAATTGGACAAAAAGCCGAAGGGCGACTGGACGGCCAACGAAGCGGGCGACTACACAAAGAATTGCATTTTCAGAAAGAGCAAATAGCACCTCACCTGGGCAGTGCGAGCGGTTTTCATCACCATTTGTCATCACCATTAATCATCACCCTCTCTCATCACTTCTTCGGCCAATCGCGAGGGCTCGGGAAATCGAGTCGTATGGTGGCCTCGACAGGAGAAAGAAAACGTGGATACCAGAATGCCCGACTACCAGGTGACCGGCGCAGGCAAGGTGACTGTCTTTCTGCTGCACGGGATCTACGGCGCGAAGGAATACTGGCGCTACGTGACCGAACGGCTGATCGCGCGGGGTTATCGGGTCGTGGCAATGGACGCGCCGGGGTATGGTCTGTCGCCTTTGCCGGATGCCTTTAGCTTCGATGTCGTTGCCGAGGCCGCCGCGCGGCTGGTCAAAGCGCAGGGTAGCGAGCGGAACATCTTCTTCGGCCATAGCATGGGCGGACAGATCACGCCGCGCATCCGGCTGAAGTTGCCTGATCTCGTGCACGGTATCGTGATTTGCTCGACGATCGGCTATTTCGCCAATCGCACAAAGGAAGAACAGGAGGAGTTCGTGCGCAAACGCACGGCGCCGCCTCCCCCTGGCACGGACCCGATCACGGTGAACATGATGGTCGTCAACTCGATGCTCGGTCCGACGTCGAGCGGTCCCGAAGTCGATCTCGTCCGCCTCTGGGCGTCGCGCACGCCGCCCGAGACAGTCAAGGCGGCGGTGAAGGCCGTGCAGACCTACCCCGAAGCCGACGCGGTCGGCGCGATCAAGGCCGTGTCCGTGCCGACGTTACTGGTGGCCGGGGAGGTCGACCAGGTCGGGCATCCGGCCGGTATGAAGCGGGTAGCGGAGATGATTCCCGGATGCGAATTCGGCATCGTCTCCGGCTCGGGGCATTACCCGTGGGCCGAGAATCCGGCGGAGTTCAATGAACTCTTCTTCGGTTTTCTCAGCCGCCATTTTCCGACCGGAGTCTGACGCGGAGGGGAACCTCCAACTGGTGATGGGTACTGGTGATGTTTACTGGTGATGAGTAATGCAAACGGTTTTCATCATCATTTTCTCATCACCAATTCCCATCACCACTTCTCATCACCATTTCCGCCGTCAGTCGGGCTTGACGAAGCCCGGCGGCAGCGTCTCCTCGAAGGACCTGCGCGAGGTGATGCCCGGGTGCCACCTGGCGAGCTTCGGATGGGACGCGCGCCAATCATGCGGGTAGCGGAAATCCACGTACTGCAAGGCCACCCCCATGACGAGGTCGGCCATCGTGAAGGAGTACCCGACCAGAAAGCGGTTTCCGCGAAACGCGTTCTCGGCGACTTCGATCGCGCGATGCACGCGCTCCCCTTCGCGCGCCATCTTTTCAGGCCACTGCTTGTCGGGCGGGCGCCGCGTCTCGAGGACACGCCCGATGACCGAATCGATGATACCGTTGCCGAGTGCCTGCCACCACTGCGCATGCCAGTAGCTTTCGGCGTTCTTGGGCTGCAGCGGATTCCCGTCGAGGTTGTCGAGGTAATGGCCGATGAAAATGGACTCGAAGAGGTAGTTGTTCGGCCCCACCTCGAGCACCGGGACCTTGCTGAAAGGGTTTTTGCCGATGATCGGGCTGTCTTCCGCCCACGGGTCCTCGATGACGAACTCGACCGGCAGATTCTTTTCCTTGATCAGTACCCGCGTCTTGCGGGCGTACGGCGAGTTGGGTGAACCATAGAGCTTCATCTTCTGACTCCCTGTATCACGGGTCGGATCACAAAGGGGATTCTATCCAACACCGGGGTCCCGCGGCAGTACCGCCGGACCGCATGTTGGACGAGGTTTATTGGGACCGCGACCGGCTCCTGTTAGCATGGGTAGGCCAATTCGGCCGGACGCGCCGTAAAGTCGGAAGTCCGACAGGCTGCTAGCGTCATGACTGTCCATGCATACCGGTAAAGACCCATTAGTTCTCGTCCGCACCGAACAGCGGCGCGCGACTGGCCGGGTCGTCCAAGTCACGGTTAATAACCCCGACAGGCGCAATATACTCGGCATCGCCGGAAAGCAGCAGCTCGCCGAGGCTTTCCGGACGCTCGCGAGGGACCCTCTCGTGAGGGTCGTCATCCTGACGGGCGCCGGGGACCGCTCGTTCATGGCCGGCGCCGACTTAGCCGAAATGAAAGACCTTACTCTTTCTGGGGCCAGAAAGCTGTTCACATGGACTCATCGCGCGTGCGCTGCAATTCGCGCCCTGCCCGTCCCGGTTATCGCGAGAATCAATGGTTACTGCTTCGGCGCGGGCATGGAGATAGCCGCATCCTGTGACATGCGCATCGGCGTGACCAGCGCGAAATTCGGCATGCCCGAGGTGCGCTTCGGCATTCCCTCCGGCATGGAAGCCTGCCTCCTCCCCCAGCTCATCGGCTGGGGCAAGACCCGCGAGCTGGTCTACACCGGTGATCACATCGAGGCAGCGGAAGCCTACCGCATCGGGTTTCTCGAAAAACTCGTCGAGCCCGCCACGCTCGACGTCGCTGTCGAGCAATGGATCGCCTCGATTCTCGCTGGCGGCCCGCGCGCCATCCGCCTGCAGAAGGCACTGGTGCGCGACTGGGAGCGCGTTTCGATCGAGAAAGCGATCCAGGCCGGCATCCGCGCGTGCGTCGAGGCGCGGAGGACGGACGAGCCCCGGCGGCTCATGACCGCGTTTCTCGAGCGCAAGAAAAAGCCAAGGGCGTGAATCGCGAATGGTGAATAGACTGAAGCAGCCTACCGGGACTAGCGAACCTCCATTCACCATTCACGCTGTTGTCCGGAAGGACTAGCAAAGCTCGTATTCCAGAAGAGTCCTGAAAAATGTATTTGTTGGAGCACGACGCCAAAGACCTCCTCGCCACGCACCGGATCCCCGCGCCAGCGGGGGCCCTGTTCGAAGATGCGGCGGCCATCAATTCAACCGCCCTGCCCGGCGCGCCCTGGATCGTGAAAGGCCAGGTCTCCGCCGGCGGACGTGGCAAGGCGGGAATCATCCGCAAGGCCGCGACGCTCGCCGAGGCGCGATCGCACGCGGCGGCCATCATCGGTTCCACCGCCAGGGGCCGCCCCGTGGGTGCGGTGCGTGTTGAACAGGCCGTAGCCGGGGCGCAGGAAGTCTATCTCGGCCTCCTTCTCGATTCCGCCACTGCTCAGGTGCGCGTGATCGTTTCGGCGCGCGGGGGCATGGACATCGAGCAAGTTCCGCGCGAACACATTCACAGCGAGCTTGCCCAAACGAATACACAATCGCTCGTCGACAGCGTGCACCGGCTCGCGCGGAACTTACCAGGAAACATAACCGCTGCAGTACGAGAATCTGGCGAGCGCCTCGCGCACGCGTTCCTGGCGCTCGAAGGCCTGCTCCTCGAAATCAACCCCCTGTTCGTGCTCGATGACGGAAGCTGGGTCGCGGGGGACGCCAAGCTCGTCACCGACGACAACGCGCTGGCACGCCAGCCCGTCCTGCGTGCGATGCTGGAGCGGCGCGCCCACGCCTACCCGGAGACGGCGCTCAAGTTGCAGCATGGCTTCGATTACGTCGTCGTAGATCCTGCCGGTGAGATCGGGCTTCTCACCACGGGCGCCGGTCTTTCCATGATGCTCATCGACGAGTTGCGCGAGGCGGGACTCAAGCCGTACAACTTCCTCGACATCCGGACCGGCGGCTTGCGCGGCGAGACCGCGCGCCTCGTCCAGGTCCTCAACTGGATCGCCCAAGGCAGCAACATTCGCGTGCTGCTAATTAACATCTTCGCCGGCATCACCGATCTCGCAGAATTTTCGAGGCTGCTCGTGGCCGCCCTCGCCGAGGTGCCCCGCCTCAAGGTCCCGGTCGTCGCCCGGCTCGTCGGCAACGGCCTGCCCGTGGCGCGCGAAACGCTCTCCGCGGCGGGCATCGCCCTCCATACCGATCTCGACGAGGCGCTCGCCGCCGTGCGCAAGCACCTCGCACGCGGATGACAAATGGTGATGTGTACTGGTGATGGGAACTGGTGATGATTACTGGTGATACGAAGCAGCTGTACACCGCCATCTCTTATCACCATTTCTCATCACCATCATTCATCACCATTATTCATCACCAGTTCTACCTCGGCACTATCGGATGAGCATCAATCCCAGAATCGACAGAAGAACCCCAGTCATTGTGCAGGGGATTACCGGCCGCGCCGGCCAACTGCACAGTCGCCTCATGACGCAGTACGGCACGCGTATTGTTGGCGGCGTGTCTCCCGGCGCCAAGGTACGCGAGGTCAACGGAGTGCCCGTATTAGCAAACTGCCACGACGCAGTGGAGAAGACCGGCGCAACGGCGAGCGTGCTGCTGGTCGGTGCGATGCAGCTACTCGACGCCATGCGAGACGCCATCGCCGCTGGCATTCGCTACCTCGTCACGCCTACGGAGGGCATGCCGGTCCACGATGCGCTCAAGGCTTGGCGGCTCGTGCACGATGCCGACGCGATATGGATCGGCGGCTCGACGCCTGGAATGGCGATCGCGGGCGAGACCAAACTCGGGTTCCTGCCAGACGATTCCCTCCGGCCGGGGCGGCTGGGGCTGATGTCGAAATCCGGAACGCTTTCCTACGAGGCCGGCTACCGCCTCGCGCAACGCAGCGTTGGCACGTCCGTCTGGGTCGGCGTGGGCGGTGATCCGGTCAAGGGCACCCGCTTCGCCGACCTGGTGCCCTTCTACGCGGCCGATGCCGGAACCGACGGCGTGCTCATCATCGGCGAGATCGGCGGCAGCGATGAGGAAGAGTTTGCCACCGCGCTCACCGCGCAGCGATTCGCCAAGCCCGTTTTCGCGCTGATTGCCGGCAGGAGCGCGCCGGAAGGCGTCACCATGGGCCATGCCGGCGCTCTCGTCCACGGCGCGCACGGCACCTTTGCCGCGAAGCGTGCCGCACTGGAAGCCGCCGGCGTCGAAGTCTTCGGCTCGCTCAACGAGATGGTCAAAGGCGTCAGCGCTCGCTTGAACTAAAAGAACTGAACCGCCAAGAACGCCAAGAGAAACAATTATTGAACCGCGGAGACGCGGAGAGAAACAAGACACGATTTACGTTTCACGTTTCACGTTTCACGGCTCTTGATGAACCGCGGAGACGCGGAGAGAATCTAACTACGTTTCACGTTTCACGTTTCATGTTTCACGTTTCATGTTTCACGTTTCACGATCAAAAATTGTGGCTTTCGCTGATATTTTCACAATCCAGCCTGGGTCACAAACTTCGACACCAAGTACGGTTCGATCGCCTCACTGCCCCCTTCCGTGCCGTAGCCCGAATCTTTCACCCCACCGAACGGCACCTCGGGCAGCGCAAAGCCCAGGTGGTTGATGGTCATCATGCCCGTCTCTACCTGCGCTGCTATCGCGTTTGCCGTTTTCGCCGAGCGCGTCCACGCATACGCTGCGAGCCCATAGGGCAAACGGTTTGCTTCCGTCACCGCATCATCGAACGTCTTGAACGGATTGATGATCGCCAGCGGACCAAACGGTTCGGTGTTCATTGCCATCGCTTTGGTTGACAGTTCGGTGATCACCGTCGGCTCGAAGAAATTGCCCTTCTCGCCGATGGGATAGCCTCCAGCCTGCACTTTGCCCCCGTGCTTTTTCGCGTCTTCGACATTGGCCACCATCGCGCTTTGCCGGCGCGGATTGGCCAGTGTCGCCATCTTGGTGTCCGTGTCAAAACCATCACCCACCTTGATTGCTTTCGCGCCTTCGACAAATTTCTCAACGAACCGTTCGTACACCGCCTCCTGCACCAGAAAGCGCGTGGGCGACACGCACACCTGCCCCGCGTTGCGGTACTTCATGAACGTCATCGTCTTCGCCGCGACGTCGATGTCGGCGTCGTCGAAAACGATCACTGGCGCATGGCCACCCAGTTCCATCGTCGCGCGCTTCATGTGCAGGCCGGCCATGGCGGCAAGCTGTTTGCCCACCACGGTGGAACCCGTAAACGACATTTTTCGAATCACCGGGTGCGGAATCAGATAGCTGGATATGTCTGCGGGGTTGCCGTACACGAGATTGATCACGCCTGCCGGCACACCCGCATCGACAAACGCGCGCACGAGCTCGGCCGGCGAGGCGGGGGTCTCCTCCGGCGCCTTCAGAATGATGGAGCAACCGGTCGCCAGCGCCGCCGACAGCTTGCGCACTGCCTGGTTGATCGGGAAATTCCACGGCGTAAAGGCCGCGACCGGACCAATCGGCTCCTTGACCACCAGCTGATAGATGCCCTCGGCGCGCGCCGGAATCACACGGCCGTAGGCGCGGCGGCCTTCTTCGGCAAACCAGTCGATGATATCGGCGCCCGCCAGCGCTTCCATCCGCGCCTCGCCGAGCGGCTTGCCTTGCTCGAAGGTCATGCAGGTCGCGACCGTGTCCGCTCGCTCCCGAAAAATCTCCGCGGCCTTGCGCATGATCTTGCAGCGCTCGAAAGCCGACACCTTGCGCCAGACCTTGAAGCCCTGGTCCGCAGCTTCAAGCGCCCGATCAAGGTCAGCCTTCTCGGCAAACGCCACCGTGCCGATCTGGCTGTGATTAGCCGGATTGACCACCGGCAGCGTGCGGCCGGAAGCGGCGGCACACCATTGACCATTGATATGGAGCAGCGTGTTGGGATACATGTCGATAACCCTTATGCGTAGATGAAGGTGAGGGCCGAAGGATAAACGAGTTTCGCGGATCTAGCATGCGTTGCTTGCACCGCTAGCCGGAGAACCTTTGACATCCTACGAGAATTGTGAAATAGGATCCGACCTTGTTTTTTCACGATT
>JAQBFV010000056.1:0-13905 GCA_032123035.1 Betaproteobacteria bacterium
GCGAGAAATCCGCTACCGGCTACGAAATCGGCATCGAGTTTGAGCAATCACGCGATGCCTTTCGGCTGCGCATGATCGAGCAGGTTTGTCACATTGAGCACTATCGCAAGGAAGTTCTGCGCCAGCAAGGCCGCGAGCTGAGCAGCAAGCAGGCGGCGCGCGAGTGGATTACGAAATACGCCGACGACTTCCCCGCGCTGTAAGTTTTCGTCCGATGAGACATTCACGGAGTAGCAGGTGAACAACAGGCCATCAGTCGCCACTATCGGCGCCGGACTGGCGGGTCTCACCTGCGGCACCGCGTTGCAGGGCATGGTCGACAAGCTGTGTATTTTCGAGAAGAGTATTTTCCCCGGGGGACGTATCAGTCGCTTTCGTGCCGGCGAATTCGAGTTCAATCACGGCGCACAGTACTTTACCGTCAATCATCCGCTGTTCTGGAATATCGTCTCCGCGTGGCAGAGTGAAGGCATCGTGCGGCCCTGGGATGGCTGGATCGTCGAGTTGCAAAAGGGGCAGATCATCAATAGCGACATGTCGACGCAGCGCTTCGTCGGCGTTCCGCGCATGCAGACGATCATCGAAAACCTGGCGCGCCATTGCGATCTGCGAACCTCGGTAAACATTGCCGAACTGGAACACCAGGCATCCGGTGGCTGGCGGCTGTTCAACGAAAGAGGCGATTACCAGGGACTGTTCGATCTCTCACGCAGAGTGCCGCCGGGGTACAGGAGCGTTATCGCGCATGGCAGACGCGACGGGAGGACCGGGTCGCGTTCGAGACCAATGCCGCTGCGTTCGCCGCGGAGCGCGAGCAGCTTGAGTGGCAAGTGCGCGAGCTCGAGACCCTGCATCTGGCCGAGGGCGAGTGGGAAGGGCTCACCGCTGAGCACGCGCGGCTCGCGCACGCGGCGAGCCTGATCGAGGCCGCTCAGGTCGGCACCGACGCGCTGTCCGAGGGCGAGAACTCGAGCCTCGCGCAACTGAACGCTGTCATCGCCCGTCTGAACAGCCTGCTCGAGCACGACGGGCGGCTGCGCGAAATCCTCGATGCGCTCGAGCCGGCGCAGATCCAGCTGCAGGACGCGGTTTACAGTCTGCGCCGTTACGGCGAGCGCCTGGAGCTCGATCCGCAACGGTTGCGCGAGGTCGAGCACCGGCTCGATGCCATCCATTCCGCCGCGCGAAAATATCGTGTCTCGCCCGAGGAGCTTTCCGCGAGGCTCGAGGCCGCCAGATTGCGGTTGCGCGAACTGGGCGAGGGGGGCGACGCTGAATCGCTGCGCCGTCTCGAGGACGAAGCCCGCGCGGTGTGCAACGCGGAGGCGGGGAAACTTTCGGTCGCGCGCCGGAAAGCCGCCGCGAAGCTGTCGCAACAGGTGACGCAGGCCATGCAGACGCTCGCGATGGCGGGCGGCCAGTTAGAGGTGGCGCTCTCGGCGCTGCCAGAGGTCACAGGTCATGGTCTGGAGAACGTCGACTTTCTCGTTGCAGCGCACAAGGGCATGGAGACGCACCCGCTTGGGAAGGTTGCATCGGGCGGAGAGCTCTCGCGCCTCTCGCTTGCGATCCAGACGGTCACGAGCCGCGTTGCGCAGGTGCCGACGCTGATCTTCGACGAGGTCGATGCGGGTATCGGCGGGCGTGTCGCGGAGATTGTGGGCAACATGCTCAAGCAGCTTGGCCGCACCTATCAGGTGATGTGCATCACGCACCTGCCGCAAGTCGCAGCCTCGGCAGATCAACAGTGGCAGGTGAGCAAGACGACGGCCAATGGCAAGGTGCTCTCCAAGCTGACGGTGCTGAACCAGGACCAGCGCCTGGAAGAGATCGCGCGCATGCTCGGGGGTGTCAAGATTACCGAGACGACTCGAAAGCACGCCGCCGAAATGCTTAAAAGCCGTGACCAGTGACCGCTAACGCGCCGAGTAAGTGGTGATGAGTACTGGTGATGGGAATTGGTGATGCGAGCGGGCGATTCTCCACTCAAAACGCTCGTTCGTCACCATTAATAATCACCATCATTCATCACCATTTTTCATCACTTTTTCGGTCCCGGCCCATCACCCATCGCCCATCACGCGTCACGGGCGTTGCAGCATCAGCCGAACAGCCTTTGCAGCATCAGATGGGTCGGGAAATGAATCAACGCCGGAAAACCCGCCAATAGCAGCGCGAGGTAGAGGAGCGGCGGGATGCGTTGCTGCGGTTTCGCGCCCCAGCCGAATACCCAATTCACGTTTTCCTTGGGGTCAGTGAGCCGGTAGCTCAGTAGCAGCACCACCCACGCCAATACGGTCTGCGCCGCCAGCGCACGCGGGTCGTAGCCCAACCGGGCGACCAGCCACAGCCCCAGCACCGGCAGGACGACGTGGAAGAGCGATAGCGCCCGGAGATAACGGGGCAGACCCGCGTCAAACATGTAATCGGTCAGTCCGCTCACGCGCCGGCCGGTGAGGAGCTGACCGAAGAAGCCCACGTTCCAGAGCGTCTCGGGGAGCAGCGTGCCGACCGCCATCATGCTCGCGAGCAGCGGGCTCTCGAGCCAGAGGGCGACCGCGGTGACGAGCAGCGCGATGTCCGAGAACCACAGGAAATTGCCCAGCGGATATTTGAAGATGTAGACGGCCACGATGATCAAAACCATGACCGTATAGGCGACCTTGATCCAGAGCGGGATCAGTGCTGCGGCAGATTCCATTTTTACGCTAGTTCCACGAGCAGAGCACGGGTCGCACTGGCGGCTTCGCGCGCGACGTCCTCTGGCGGACGGGACCAAGCGGCCGGGTTGGGCGCCTCGTAGCTCAGGTAGCCCGCGTAACGCTTCTCGAGCAGAAGGCCGAACACCTCACGCCAGCGCACGACACCCTGGCCGGGCGGCAGACGGTCCGCGGGCCTCGGCCCGCCGGGTGCCGGAGCTGCCGGCACATCGCTGTACTGGAAAGCGAAGATATCGCCAGCCGGGACATCCTCAAAACCACGGCCGCCGCTGCCGCTGCGTTCCAGGTGATACGCGTCGAGCAGCAGCCCGCAGCGCGCATGTCCGGCGAGTGCGAGGATCTCGCGAGCGAGGTCGAGTCGGTTGACGGTTTGGTGCTGCGAGCTGTACTCCCACGCGAGTCGCAGCCCGTAGGCCTCGACGATACCGCCCGCTTCGCGCAATGCCGCCGCTGCCTCTTTGATGGTCCCGGCGCTCTGGCCTGTCGCGCTCATGATCATATCGCAGCCAAGGGCGTTGGCGGTCTCGCAGGTCTCGGCCAGTGCCGCGAAGAGTCGGTTCTGCTCGGGGCCCCTCGCGAACATCCAGCCGTACTCCGCGCCGAGGATCGCCACTTTCACGCCGCTTGCGCGCACGAGCTCGATTGTGTTCGGCCGGGTCATGCCGGCCTTGGAAGCGCGCGCGAAATCCGCGTGCCGCAATTCGACCGCGTTCCAGCCGGCCCGCGGCGCGATGCGCAGGACTTCCGCGAGCGGCGTCGTGTCGAGCGTCCACGTGTGAAGCGCGAGACGATCTTGCGGCGTGTTACTCATGGTGCGGCCTGCGAGACGGCGAAGCCCGTCCTTGGCCGGTCACGCGTCTGCCCTGTGCTTGTAAGGACAGTCGGACTTGATGCAATCGACGTAGATGTGCAGCGAATGATCATGGATCCTGAAGCCACGGTCCTTCGCCACTTTCTCCTGCCGCTTCTCGATCTCGGGGTCGAAGAACTCCTCGACATGACCGCACTGCATGCACACAAGGTGGTCGTGATGCCCGCCCTGGTTCAACTCGAACACGGCCTTGCCGCTCTCGAAATGGTGGCGGATCAGCAGTCCCGCCTGCTCGAACTGGGTCAGAACGCGGTACACGGTCGCGAGACCGGTATCGGTGCCATCCTTTGTGAGCAGCTTGTACACGTCCTCGGCCGAGAGGTGACGCACCGGACTGTTCTCGAACAACTCCAGAATGCGCAGGCGCGGAAGCGTCGCCTTGAGGCCTATCGTCTTGAGATCATTGGACGAACTCACGGCGGTCCCGGTGTCGGAAAGGAGGGGCGTCGGTTATCATATTCGTATTTGACCGCCTTGGAAACCGCGCTCATTCAGGGGTATCGCCCCGTTCGCGCCATGCCATGAACACCGTTCGGAATCCGTGGCGCAACCCGATTCGGTCCAGCGTTGTTTGCGTCGCGTTGTTCATTGCCGGTTGCGACGTCTCGTCGTGGATACCGACGACACTCAAGCCGTATCGCATTGACATCCAGCAAGGCAATGCGATCACGCCGAAGATGGCCGCAAAGCTGAAGCCCGGGATGACGCGCGCGCAGGTACGATTCGCCCTGGGCACGCCGCTGCTCGTCGATCCGTTTCGCAGCGATCGGTGGGATTACGTTTATTATTACGATAAGCCCGGCGCGCCTCGGGAACACCGCCATATCGTGGTCGTATTCAAGGGCGACAGGCTGGAACGCCTCGAGGGTGACGTGGTGCCATCGGGTGCCGGCGGCAAGGGCGCGCGGAGTATCGACAAGCCGGTGGCTGCCCCGAGCACGGGATCGGCGGCGTCCAAGACCGAAAGCGCGGCGACCGCGAAATCGGCTCAGGACAAGCCAACCACTACGGGACAGTCGCGCACGAACGATAAACCGGCCGAACCTGCGCCGGCGGAAGAAGGCGGTTTTTTTGGCCGCGCGCCCGGTTCGATAGGCTTCTAACCGTTGCATAAATTGCGACGCTCAACGAGGAATCGGGTGACGAAGAAAACGAGCGGGAATCATTGCAGAATGGACACGGGACCATGGCCAATTTAAAGCTTGTTGTTGCAGGGGCCTCCGGCCGCATGGGGCGGGCGCTGATCGATGCGGTCCTGCGTGACGCGGGGCTGGCACTTGCCGCAGCCCTCGAGGTTAAAGGCAACCTCCATGTCGGCAAGGATGCCGGGGAGCTGGCGGGCTCCCCGTGCGGCGTGAAGATCACTGATGATGTTGCGAAGGCCCTTGCGGATTGCGACGTGCTGGTCGATTTCACGCGGCCCGAAGGCACGATGGCGCACCTTGCCGCGTGCCGCAAGCAGGGTGTGCGGTTGGTCATCGGTACCACCGGGTTTAGCGATGCTCAGCAAAAAAACATTGCCGAAGCCGCGCGCGAGATTTCAATTGCACTCTCGCCAAACTTCAGTGTCGGCGTGAATGTTGCCTTCCGGTTGCTGGAGGTCGCGGCGAAAGCGCTGGGCAAGGGCTACGATGTCGAGATTGTCGAAGCGCATCACCGGCACAAAGTGGATGCGCCTTCCGGTACCGCGTTGCGCATGGGGGAGGTGGTGGCCCAGGCGCTTGGCCGGGACTTGAAGCAGTGCGCTATCTTTGGGCGCGAAGGCGTAACGGGCGAGCGCAAAGACGAGACGATCGGATTTGCCACGGTTCGTGGCGGCGACCTGGTGGGCGAGCACACGGTCATGTTCATCGGCGCCGGCGAACGCGTGGAGATCGCGCACCGCGCTTCCAGCCGCGCCAACTTTGCCAATGGCGCGTTGCGCGCGGCGCGCTTCATCATCTCCAGGCCAAGCGGGCTTTACGATATGGCTGACGTCCTGGGTCTCAAGTGAAGGGAATCGGAAAGCGCAGTTAGGGAATAGAAAATCGAAATTCCCACCTACATCCCTCGCGCCGCGCTCATGGGTTCCTATTCCCCATTTCCTCTTCGTTAAAGCGAAGCCGGCGTTGCCGCTGGTGACCGTTTCCCGTATAATCCAAACGGTTTAGCGGGACGGGCTCGAGGGCCTGTCCCGCTTTCTACATCTACACCTTAAATCAAGAGCTTATAGTGTCGCAGGTCCCTGCCATCCTGGTGCTTAAAGATGGCACTATATTCCGTGGCACGTCGATCGGTGCCGAGGGCACGGCGGTCGGTGAGGTGGTGTTCAACACCGCCATGACCGGCTACCAGGAGATCCTCACCGACCCGTCTTACAGCCGGCAACTCGTTACTCTCACCTATCCACACATCGGCAACACCGGGACGAACCCGGTGGACCTTGAGTCCGATCGAGTGCACGCGGCGGGGCTGATCATTCGCGATCTGCCGGTGCTGTCTTCGAACTGGCGCAAGTCATGGACACTTTCGGACTATCTCAAGGGGCAGGGCGTCCCGGCGATCGCCGACATCGACACACGACGGCTGACGCGTATCCTGCGCGACAAAGGAGCGCAGGACGGCTGCCTGATGGCGGGCAACAAGGTGAACGAGGCGGCCGCGCTCGAGGCGGCGCGCGGCTTCCCGGGTCTGGTCGGCATGGATCTCGCCAAGGTCGTGACCTGCGCCAAACCGTACGAATGGGACGAGGGCGTGTGGGCGCTGGGAGAAGGCCACGGGCGGCTCGAGAACCCGCGCTTTCACGTCGTCGCCTACGACTACGGCATCAAGCGCAACATCCTGCGCAAGCTCGTTTCACGAGGCTGCCGGGTGAGCGTCCTGCCAGCGCAGACGCCCGCTGAAGAGGCGCTGGCGCTCCAACCGGACGGTGTCTTTCTGTCTAACGGGCCGGGCGATCCCGAGCCATGCGATTACGCGATCCGCGCAATCCGCCAGCTGCTCGACGTGAACATGCCGCTTTTCGGCATCTGCCTCGGACATCAGCTCATGGGGCTGGCGAGCGGCGCCAAGACCCTCAAGATGAAATTCGGCCATCACGGTGCCAACCATCCCGTGCAGGATCTTGAGACCGGGCGCGTCATGATCACGAGCCAGAACCACGGCTTCGCGGTCGACGCGCGGACGCTTCCCTCCAGCGCTCGCGTCACTCATGTCTCGCTTTTCGACGGAAGCCTCCAGGGTTTTGTCCGAACGGACCGTCCCGCTTTCTGCTTCCAGGGGCATCCTGAAGCGAGCCCCGGGCCGCACGACGTGGACTATCTCTTCGACAAGTTTGTGCGCCTCATGGAAGAGCATTCAAAGGCGGAACGCGGAAGGCAGAAGGCGGAAGGAATTGGCCATGCTGCCGTCTAGCTGGACTTGTCCGATTCACGATTCACGATTCACGATTCACGATTCACGGTTTTTGAGATGCCGAAAAGAACTGACATCAAAAGCATCCTGATCATCGGTGCGGGGCCGATCGTTATCGGCCAGGCGTGCGAGTTCGATTATTCGGGCGCGCAGGCGTGCAAGGCGCTGAGGGAAGAGGGCTACCGCGTCATCCTGGTGAACTCCAATCCCGCCACCATCATGACCGACCCCGAGATGGCGGACGCGACCTATATCGAGCCGATCACCTGGCAGATGCTGGAGAAGATCATCGCGGCGGAGCGTCCCGATGCCCTGCTGCCGACGATGGGCGGGCAGACCGGTCTTAACTGCGCGCTCGACCTGGCGCGCGAGGGCGTGCTCGAGAAATACGGTGTGGAGATGATCGGGGCGCGGCGCGAGGCCATCGACAAGGCCGAGGACCGCGAAAAATTCAAGGCCGCGATGCAGAAGATCGGGCTCGAAAGCGCGCGCTCCGCGCTTGCGCACAGCCTGGAAGAGGCGTTCCAGGTGCAGGCCATGGTGGGCTACCCGACGATTATCCGCCCGTCGTTCACGTTGGGGGGAACCGGCGGCGGGATTGCCTACAACCGCGAGGAGTTCGTCGCGATTTGCGAAAGCGGGCTGGATGCAAGCCCGACCCGCGAAGTGCTGATCGAGGAATCGGTGATCGGCTGGAAAGAATTCGAGATGGAGGTCGTGCGAGACCACCACGACAACTGCATCATTGTCTGCTCCATCGAGAACATCGATCCGATGGGCGTGCACACGGGGGACTCGATCACGGTGGCCCCGGTGCAGACGCTCACGGACAAGGAATACCAGATCATGCGCAATGCCGCGATCGCGTGCCTGCGCGAGATCGGCGTGGACACCAGCGGCTCCAACGTGCAATTCGCGATCAATCCCGATGACGGACGCATGCTGATCATCGAGATGAATCCGCGGGTGTCCCGCTCATCGGCGCTGGCCTCGAAGGCGACCGGGTTTCCCATCGCGAAGGTCGCGGCAAAGCTCGCGGTCGGCTACACGCTCGACGAGCTGAAGAACGAGATTACCGCTGGCGCGACGCCGGCTTCGTTCGAGCCGACCATCGATTACGTCGTGACCAAGGTGCCGCGATTCGCGTTCGAGAAGTTTCCCGAGGCGAACGATCGGCTTACGACGCAGATGAAGTCGGTGGGTGAGGTGATGGCCATCGGGCGCACCTTCCAGGAGTCTCTGCAGAAGGCGTTGCGCGGGCTCGAGACCGGCGCGGAAGGCTTCGACGAGAAGAGCACTGACCGCGACGCGATCGAGAACGAACTCGGCCATCCCGGGCCCGACCGCATCTACTACGTGGCCGATGCCTTCCGCTGCGGCATGACCGTGGACGAGGTCTACCAGATTTCGCGCATCGATCCATGGTACCTCGGGCAAATCGAGGACCTCGTCCGCCGGGAAAAGGCACTCGAGGGCAAGACCATCGAACAACTTGACGCCGAGGCGCTGCGCGCCCTCAAACGTGCGGGTTTCTCCGACTGCAGGCTCGGCACGCTGCTCGCCACGGATCAGCACGCCGTGCGCGCGCGCCGCCACGAGCTTGGCGTGCGGCCGGTGTTCAAGCGCGTGGATACCTGCGCGGCAGAGTTTGCAACTCAGACCGCCTACCTCTACTCTACTTACGAGGAGGAATGCGAGGCGGCGCCGAGCGGCAACAGGAAGGTGATGGTGTTAGGTGGCGGCCCTAACCGGATCGGGCAGGGCATCGAGTTCGACTACTGCTGCGTTCACGCGGCGCTGGCGTTGCGCGAGGACGGATTCGAAACCATCATGGTCAACTGCAATCCCGAGACGGTGTCCACCGACTACGACACGTCCGACCGGCTTTACTTCGAGCCGCTCACGCTCGAGGATGTCCTCGAGATCGTCCATGTCGAGAAGCCGTTCGGCGTCATCGTGCAGTTCGGCGGGCAGACGCCGCTCAAGCTCGCGCGCGACCTGGAGGCGAACCAGGTGCCGATCATCGGCACCACGCCCGACTCGATTGACATTGCCGAGGACCGGGAACGCTTCCAGAAGCTGCTCAACCGCCTCAAGCTGCGCCAGCCCGCCAATCGCACGGCGCGCAGTGCCCAGAAGGCGCTGGCGCTGGCGGAGGAGATCGGCTATCCGCTCGTAGTGCGGCCATCCTATGTGCTCGGCGGGCGCGCCATGGAGATTGTCTACCAGCAGGGCGACCTCGAGCGCTATATGCGGGAGGCGGTCAAGGTCTCGAACGACAGTCCCGTACTGCTCGATCGCTTCCTCAATGACGCGACCGAAGTGGACGTGGACGCGGTCTCGGACGGCAAGCAGGTCGTGATCGGCGGCGTCATGGAGCACATCGAGCAGGCGGGCGTTCATTCCGGCGACTCGGCGTGCTCGCTGCCGCCATTCTCGCTCTCGCGCGAACTGCAGGACGAGCTCAAGCGTCAGACCGTCGTGATGGCCAACGCGTTGAAGGTCGTGGGGCTGATGAATGTCCAGTTCGCGATCCAGGACGGCAGGGTCTACGTGCTGGAGGTCAACCCCCGGGCTTCACGCACCGTGCCGTTCGTGTCGAAGGCGACCGGTGTTGCGCTTGCCAAGATCGCGGCGCGCTGCATGGCAGGCGCGACGCTCGCCGCGCAGGGCGTGAGTGCCGAAGTGGTGCCTCCGTACTACTCGGTGAAGGAAGCGGTCTTTCCGTTCATCAAGTTTCCCGGCGCCGACACCATCCTCGGTCCGGAGATGAAATCGACGGGGGAAGTGATGGGTGTGGGCGAGACCTTTGCCGAGGCTTTCTACAAGTCTCAGCTGGCCTCCGGCGTGCGGCTGTCGGCTACCGGAAAAGCCTTTGTGAGCGTGCGCGATGAGGACAAGCAGCGCACGCTGGAGATCGCCCGCAAGCTCGCCAGCCTGGGATTCACGCTGGTCGCGACGCGCGGTACCGCAGCCGCGCTCGCCGCAGCGGGAATCGCGGTGACGCCGGTCAACAAAGTGGCAGAGGGGCGGCCCCATATCGTTGACATGATCAAGAACGGAGAGATCTCGATCATGTTGAATACGGTCGAGGAGAAGCGCACGGCGGTGCGTGACTCGTACGTAATCCGGCGCGCGGCGCTGCAGGAGCGCGTGGCGCTCTACACTACGCTCGACGGTGCGCGCGCAGCGTGCAACGGGATCGAGTACTCCAAGGAGCTGCGCGCGTACGTGATGCAGGACCTGCATGCGGCGCTGACCGTGGCCATAAACTAAAACGCGAAAAACGGATCGGGACGCGCTATGGGCAAGATTCCTTTGACGGTGGCCGGCGCCGAGAAGCTGCGCGGGGAGCTGCACGAGCTCAAGACAGTTCAGCGGCCGGCGATCGTGACCGCGATCGCCGAGGCACGCACGCACGGCGATCTCGCCGAGAACGCGGAATACCACGCGGCCAAAGAGCGGCAAAGCTTCACCGAGGGCCGCATCGCAGAGCTGGAGAGCAAGCTTGCCAACGCCCAAATCATCAACCCCGCCCTGCTCGACGCCGATGGACGCTGCGTATTTGGCGCCACGGTGGACCTCGAGGACATGGGGAGCGGCGAGGTAGTGACCTACCAGATCGTGGGCGATGACGAGGCCGACATCAAGCAAGGCAAGATTTCCATCAGCTCACCCATCGCGCGGGCGCTGATCAGCAAGTACTCGGGCGACGTGGCCGAAGTGCACGCGCCGAGCGGCGTACGCGAATACGAAATACTTGACGTCAAGTACATCTAGTATCACTGGTTTTGATAACGGCGCTTGGGGCGGTGTTTCTTGCGGCGTCGTGGGGCGGGTGGCGCGGCCGATTCGGGGCGCTGGCGATAGACGGCCAGAATCTTGCCGACGCGCTGCACCGGCTGTGCCGCCAGCGCACTGCAGACGTCACCAATCAGGCTCTTGCGCAGGCCGCGATCGTCTCCGAGGACTCGGATCTTGATAAGCTCGTGGCTCTTCAGGGCCAGGTCGATCTCCCTCAGCACCGCGGGCGTGAGGCCGGCCTCACCGATCATGATGACCGGACGCAGATGATGCGCACGCGCCCTGAGCGCGCTCCGCTCAGCCGATGTGAGTTCTTTCATCACCGCGAATCGTCAAGGGTCAAGGGTCAATGGTCAAACGGTAACCGGGTACCGGCAGCAACGCTGCTACGATTCACGATTTACGATTTACGAATTACGATTCACGACGAGCCTCGGGGCGAGTGTAGCGGATGGGCAGAGTGCGGGGCAAAACCTGGATGCAAGAGCACGTCGCCGACGCGTACGTGAAGCGCGCCCGGAACGAGGGCATGCGCTCGCGCGCTGCCTACAAGCTCGAGCAGGTCGCGGATCGCGACCACCTGCTCAGACCCGGCATGACCGTGGTGGACCTCGGCGCCGCGCCGGGTGGCTGGTCCCAGATCGCGGCGCGGCGGGTCGGACCCGGCGGCCGGGTGGTCGCGCTCGATGTCCTGGACATGATGTCGCTTCCAGGCGTCACTTTCGTGCCCGGGGATCTTCGCGAGAAACCGGTGGTCAAAGCCCTGGAGCGGGCGCTGGACGGGCGCCCGGTCGACCTTGTGCTTTCTGATATGGCCCCCAACTTGACTGGCATCGGTAGCGTCGATCAGGCCCGGTTACTCGAACTCGCGGAACTGGCTCTGGAGTTCGCGCTGAACCACTTGAAACCACAGGGAAAGTTTCTGGTCAAATTGTTTCATGGCAGCGGCTTCGATGGCTTTGCCAGGCACATGCGGCGGCACTTTCGCGAGGTGGTTACGCGCAAGCCCGAGGCCTCGCGGTCGCGCTCGAGCGAAGTCTATTTGCTGGGCCGGGGACTCAAGCCGTGACATTGGACGCAAACGCGGCCGTTCGAAAGCTGACAGCCCGGGTGAAAAAACATAGAATTGAGTGAGTTGCGCTAGAGGAGTGGGTTTGAACAATCTGATCAAAAACGTGGCGATCTGGCTCGTCATTGCGCTCGTCCTGATGACGGTATTCAACCAGTTCAGCACGCGCCAGGCTTCACAGAAGCCGGTGGAGTACTCCCAGTTCATCGACGAGGTGAAACAGGGGCGCATCGCCAAGGTGACCATTGAGGGCCGGGTGTTGAAAGGCGTCAAAACCACGGGTGAGCGCTTCACGACCTACTCACCGTCAGATCCGTGGCTGGTGTCGGATCTCCTCAAGAACGGCGTCATCGTCGAAGCGAAACCTGACGAGGAACCATCGTTCCTCATGAACATCTTCGTCTCGTGGTTCCCCATGCTCCTGCTGATTGGCGTGTGGATCTTCTTCATGCGCCAGATGCAGGGGGGCGGCCGCGGCGGCGCGTTCTCCTTCGGCAAGAGCCGTGCGCGCATGCTCGACGAGTCGAGCAATACGATCACGTTTGCCGATGTGGCGGGCTGCGAAGAGGCGAAGGAAGAGGTGGCCGAGCTGGTCGAATTCCTGCGCGATCCGTCCAAGTTTCAGAAGCTCGGCGGGCGCATTCCCCGCGGCGTGCTGATGGTCGGAAACCCCGGGACCGGTAAGACGCTGCTCGCCAAGGCGATCGCCGGCGAGGCGAAAGTGCCGTTTTTCACGATTTCCGGCTCGGACTTCGTCGAGATGTTTGTCGGCGTGGGCGCGGCGCGGGTGCGCGACATGTTCGAGCAGGCGAAGAAGCACGCGCCGTGCATCGTGTTCATCGACGAAATCGATGCGGTCGGGCGCCAGCGCGGCGCAGGCCTGGGCGGTGGCAACGACGAGCGCGAGCAGACGCTCAACCAGTTGCTCGTGGAGATGGACGGTTTCGATACGAATTCCGGCGTGATCGTGATTGCCGCGACGAACCGGCCCGACGTGCTCGATCCGGCGCTGCTCAGGCCGGGGCGCTTCGACCGGCAGGTCGTCGTGCCGCTGCCCGACATTCGCGGTCGCGAACAGATTCTGCAGGTCCACATGCGCAAGGTGCCCATCGGGCCCGACGTCAAGGCCGATATCATCGCGCGCGGCACGCCGGGCATGGCCGGCGCAGATCTTGCCAACCTCGTGAACGAGGCGGCATTGTTCGCCGCGCGTTCCAGCAAGCGTCTCGTGGACATGGACGACTTCGAGCGCGCCAAGGACAAGCTCATCATGGGCGCGGAGCGCCGCTCCATCGTCATGCCCGAGCACGAGCGCAAGAACACCGCCTACCACGAGTCCGGGCATACCGTGGTGGCGCGCATGCTGTCGAAGACGGATCCAGTGCACAAGGTCACGATCATTCCGCGTGGCCGGGCGCTTGGCGTGACCATGCAGCTGCCCGAACAGGACCGTTACAGCATGGACCGTGAGACGCTTCTTCAGAACATCGCGGTGCTCTTTGGCGGTCGTATTGCCGAAGAGATTTTCATGGGCCAGATGACGACGGGCGCCTCCAACGACTTCGAGCGGGCGACCGATCTGGCGCGCAGCATGGTGACGCGCTGGGGCATGAGCGACGAGCTCGGTCCGATGGTCTACGGCGAGAACGAGGGCGAGGTGTTCCTCGGCCGTTCCGTGACGGTGCACAAGAACGTGTCGGAGACGACGATGCAGAAGGTCGACGCCGAGATCCGGCGAATCGTCGACCAGCAATATAAGCTTGCGCGCCAGCTGATCACGGATAAACGGGACAAGGTCGAGGCGATGGCGATGGCGCTTCTCGAGTGGGAGACGCTCGACGCAGAACAGATTGCCGATATTATGGAAGGCCGGCCGCCGCGTCCGCCGAAACCGGCCGCCACGCCTCAGCCGCCACAGAAAGACAGCACGCCCACCGCAACGGCCACCGCGGCCCCGGTCCAAGGCGCCTGAGGTAGCGGTTCGCCTTCGTCGGCGGCAAGCCGGCGCGCGCGGTTCCTCCCGGTCATTGGTCACTGGTCACTGGTCA
>JAQBFV010000057.1:0-2871 GCA_032123035.1 Betaproteobacteria bacterium
AGCCCTTCGAAGGTGCCGCGCTCGAGGCGTTTGTAGAAGAGCCAGAAGCCATTGCGATCCCAGAGCACGAGCTTGATGCGATCTCGGCGCCGATTGAAGAAGGCGAAAAGCGAACCGTCGAGTGGGTCGGCTCCAAGCTGATCGCGCACGATCGCGACGAGTCCGTCGTGCTGCTTGCGAAAATCGTAAGCGTCCGAAGGCCGTCCCCAGGCCCCTCAGGAGGCCCCTGGAGGCGGATTCTGGTTACCTAGTCCTGCGCTTCCGTCGCGCGAATCTCGGCCCAGCGCGCGGGCAGGAGGTCCGCGATCTTGCTCGCGGGGTGGGTGGCGACGCGCACGAGGACGTCGCGCAAGTACTCCCACCGGTCCACGTCAGCGCGGCGGCAGCTCTCGATCACGGAGTACACGATTGCCGCGGCTTCACCACCGCGCTCGCTCCCAGCGAACAGGAAGTTCTTGCGTCCGATCGCCACGGGCCTGATCGCGTTCTCACACGCGTTGTTGTCGATGGGCACACGACCGTCCCGCAAGAAACACTTCAGTGCCTCCCGGCTGTTACGCAGGTACTTGATTGCCTTGCCCATCTTGCCGCTCGAGCTGAAGGCTACTTTCCAGGCCAGGGTGCGCCCGAAGATACGTGCGAGGATCGGTCGTCCTCGTGCACGCCGCGCTTCTAGTCGGGCCAGCGCATCGACCTTGGCCTCGTCCGCCTCTCTTTCGATAGCGTACAGCGCGCCGATGTCGCTCACGAAGAGCCGGGCGAACTGGCCGCCCTCCTTCTCCGCTTCCCTGAAGTACCTCAGGACGTGAGCCCAGCAGCCGCCGTGGACCACGTCGAGGCCGGCCTCGCGAGCAGCGGCAATGTTCCCAGCGTAGGCGTCACCGATGAGGTAGCGCGCACCCACGCCTTCGATGTGAGGCTGCAGTTGTACCGCGGACCGCCCCGGTGTGAATCGGAACACGGCCCCCAGCACGTCGGGGTTCACGAAGGTCCAGAGGTACGCCTGGAAGTAGCCGGTGCCCTTTTTGCCGCGGCACTTGAGCCGCGTGTCATCGAGGCCCATGACCGGGCCGGCGCCGATTTGCCGCATCAGTTCGTCCGCGATCGGCCGCAGCGCGAAGGCGCACTTCATCACCCAGTCGCACATCGTCTGGCGCGGGATCCAGAGGCCGGCTTGCTGGAAGACCTCCTCCTGCCGGTACAGCGGTAAGTGAAACTCGTATTTCTGGACCAGGATCTGCGCCAAGAAGCCGGCACTCGCCGCGCAGTTTTCCAAGGCGCGCGGCGGCATCGGAGTGACGACCGCTTCGATCTGTCGTTCCACGGCGACTTCCGGAGCCGGGCCGTACTTCACCTGATGGTGCTCGATGACGCTCAGCTGCGCCGGCGTGTAGTCGAGCTCCTCGAAAACCTTCTCACCGATCGGGACGAGGGGCACGCCCGTCGTTGGGCAGATACGCTCGCTCTCCGGGAGCTCGTGCACGACCTGCTTGCGCGGCAGGGCTGAGGAATCGACCTTGCGCGCCCGTCGCTTGGGCTTGTGACGCTTCTTGATCGGGTCGTCCGGCGTCTCGCCGTCCGGGGCCTCGTTCGCGTGCTTCGCCGCCGGCTCGACTTCAGCGATTGTGGGCAGGTCCGCGCCGAAGAGTGTCCCTTGCCCCTCGTCGATCAGGTGCACACCACCGCGGCCGCGCAGCAAGCGCTCGACCTCGCGTCGTAGCAAGGTTACTTGTCCACGGAGCTCCTCGTTCTGCTTCCGGAGCTCAGCATTGATCCGGTACAGAGCATCGTTCTTCGCGTCGCGTTCGACAAGCGTGGCGCGCACTCGCTCGATCTCGACCGAAGGAGAGAGCGTTTGCGAAGCCATGCACACAAGATGCCTACGTCTTCATTGCAGTTCAAGCAACGAAGACGAGCTTTCGAACAAATCAACTCGCCGCTCGTCGACTCCAACGCCGCGGCTTCAATGCTTCAGCGTCTACGCCTCGCAGCAAGAGCGTGAGTTGCTCTTCGCGATACGTGACGACGCTGCCGGCGTCGGGCTCGCGCGGCCATGCAAACGTGCCCTGGTCCAGTCGTTTGGCGATGACCCAGGCGCCGGACTCGTCGTACACGAGCACCTTGAGCCGGTTGCGACCGCGGTTGCAGAAGAGGTACAGGTCGCGCGACGACGGTGTCGCACCAAGCAACTCGCGGGCAATTCCGCTGAGGCCGTTGAACGACTTGCGCATGTCAGTGGCGCCTGGGATCAGGAAGATGCGCTTGCCTGTAAAGATCAACACGTCTCGAGCACCTCGATGACGCGCACGAGATCTTCGCCATCGAAGCCGGGCGGAACCTCGATCGCCCGGTCGTTTCCAACCCGCACAACAAGGGCAGCCGGAGTTACGGCCTGATCGACGTTGCGGCACACCTGCACCCGAACAAGTCCTGCTGCATCGCCCTGCCGGCCCGGCGGCCTCCACTCGAGCCGGCGGCGCCAGTTGTACAGCGTCGTAGGGGTCACGCCGATCTCGTCGGCGTACTCCACAACGCTCAGCCCGCTGCCCTCCTGTTCTTCCAGGGCGGCTCGGTACCAGGCGGCGAGGTCACTGCGGCTCGAGGGCCGCGATTCGGCATGGATAGTGGTCATGCCGGAGAGAGTGCCCTCCGCCGAGGGCACGCCCAAGGGGGCGTTCAGCAGGCCGCCGGACGCTTACGGTACAACACCATCTGCGGCTGGAGTCCGAGGGAGTCGACGGTTCGGATCGCCCGCAGCAAGATCCGGGAGAACACTGTTACAGCGGGCAACGGCGGTGGGCTGCATCTGTCCGGGGGGACAACGGCGGTGATAGGCAACACGGAATTCCTGGACAACTTCGCTGAAGACAT
>JAQBFV010000058.1:0-3995 GCA_032123035.1 Betaproteobacteria bacterium
CGTGCAGCGGTTCCTTTCCGGCCTCGCCGGCGACGCCACGTTTTCCGCGAAGCTGGCGGTGACGGAGGGCCAACCCGTCAAGCTCTCCGCGACCGGCGCCGCCGGAGACATGCCTTTCGACGTTGCGATCGAGACGGCGACTTTGACGCAACTCGCGCAACGGAAAGACCGGGTCCCGGGGACGCTCCGCGCATCGCTGGGTGAGACCCGGCTGGAAGCGTCGGGTAATGTGGCGCGCGAAGGCTCGGTGGACGTTCGATTGATGCTCTCGGGCAAGCGCCTCGACCGGTTGGGGCGGCTAGGGGGCGCGCAGCTTCCCGAAGTCGGCCCGTACGCCGTCGCTGCAAATCTGGTCATCGCGCCGGATTCGATTCGCGCCTCCAATCTCGATGTGAAGTTCGGTAAGAGTCGTCTGGTCGGCGCGGTCAGCGTGAAACGGGGCAGCGAGCGGCTTGCACATATTGCGGAACTTCGCGCGCCGATTCTACATCTCGAGGATCTCGGGCTGCATCTTTTCGTTGGCGAGAAGGGGAAGTCGAAGGCTGATGGGGCCAGCGCAGCGGCGAGAAAGGCTCACGACGAAGAATTGCACGCGCAAGTCAAAAACGTGTTGCGCTCCTTCGACGCAAAGGCGACGCTAGGCGTTGAGAAGCTATATAGCGAAGGCGAGCATTATGCCAGCGTGCAACTCGAGGTGACGCTCAGTCGTGGCGATCTGCACGTCGTGCTGCGCGATGTGAACGTGAAGGGCGGCACGGCGCAGGCAGACTTGCGTCTCGACACAAGCGGGTCCCGGCCGCGGCTTCGCGTGCGCATATTCACGAAGGGATTTGAGTACGGGCCGCTCGCGAAAGCTCTCAAGCCGAAGACTCCGCTTGAAGGCACGCTCGATCTCTCGGTCGATCTTGCCACTGGGACGCTGTCGCAGCTGCTCGCGGATGCGGATGGCCACATCGACCTGGCGGTCTATCCGCGCGGGTTTGATATCGGCGCTGCCGATTATTGGGGAACCGGTTTTCTCCATATCGTCCAGCGAACCCTGGATCCCAGCACGGAATCGAAGCTCAATTGTGCAGTGGGCGTATTCAATATCAAAGACGGAGTCGCGCGCAGCCAGGCGTTTTTCGCGGACACGACCCACGTGCGCATGATTGGCGAGTTGGAGGCGAATCTCGGGACACGACAGCTGTCCGGGCGGTTATCGCCGAACGCCAAGAATCCGCAACTTTTCAGCGTCGCGCCAACCATAGGGATAAGCGGGACGATGGAGGCGCCGCAAGTCCAGGCGACGGCCGCATCGTTCATCACAACGCCGCTGCGTCTGTTTGCACCGCTTGGCAACTTTGCTAATAACTGGCTCACCTCGGCCGACGCCTCCCTCGATGGCGCTGCGGGTTGCCGGCAGGCGTTCGAGCGCGCGGGCCGCGCGGATATCAAGAAACCAGCGGCACCTTCGGATCCTGGCAAAAGTCCTGATCCGTCCTGAGCCGCGCGGGGGCGGGAGGGCTTGACCGCAGTCGCCTTGAACCGATCCACCATACCTCGCCACCTTACGAGGCCCTGCTCTTGCCATCTGACACCTCCGGGCTTGTTAGCCCAAAGTGCCAACTAATTCGGGGGAACTTTGGGGTCGCTTTGCCACCGGTGGTTAGATTTCGACCCATGTGACCTCTCCCCGCTTCGCGGCTGGAAGAACTTCGAGAAACCGCGGAACAAGTTGCCGTAGATCAACCAAACGGTTGGAACGTGCACGAAGGACTACAACGGCGATCGAAAACTTGGGTACGTTCTGCTGAAACGACAGATTCCGGTCCACGGTGACGAAAGCATCGAAACTGTTCTCCGCAAGAGCCAGAAGGTCGCCGTTCGACTTTGCCGCCCAGCCGGCTTCTGGAACAGTTCGGACCTCATGACCGACGATCTCGCGCGCAAGCCGCCGGTCTATGCATTCGTCGAGCAGTATCCTCACGTCGCCGATGCGACCACTCGGGCCTTCGCCTCCTCAAGAAAGGCGATGACTTGCTCCCGCTTCACGGTCGGGAACCCGTCGAGAAACGCGTCAATGGATTCGCCGCCCTCGAGATAGTCGATCAGCGTCTGCACCGGGACCCGGGTTCCCGCGAATACGGGAGTCCCGCCTAGGGTGTTCGGAGAACACGTGATGAGAGACGTTCCCATGGGTGAATAGATTACGCTCGTGTGCCGCCCTGCGGCAAGGTCGAAATCTAACGTAAATGGAGTGACAAGATAGGTGACTAATTGGGCGACAAATTAGTTGACGTTTTAGTTAATAGCCCCACTCCGGCCAATACCTTACGCCGGTGGGGGTATTGAGGCAATGCCATCTGACGGGGGCAGTCCGCTTTTGGCCGAAAGCCAGCATTGACCGAGCGGGGTAAAGTAAATGGGGCCAGTGTAAATTTTACTCTTCTCGTTAGAGCGCCGGCCGCAAGAAAATTACACTGACGCCGCTTTACCTCTTTAAATGGTGTCTGATCCCATTTATTCTGACCCCATTTATTCTACATCTGCGGGAACGTGGCCAGCGTATCATGTCGGTCGCGTTAGCGCAGGCGCATCTGCGTTCAATAAGGAGGTAAGAAATGGCCGGACCGTCAGTACGAAAACAGAACGAATACGCTCCCCTGACGCGGGAGCAGTTTCGGCAGCGCTTCTTTGCCCGCTTCTACGATCCGGCCTTCGAAGACGTGCGTCAGGAGCTGGAAAAAGTCTTTGAGAAGGCGTGGGATGGTTACATCCGCTACCGGAAGTCCCCGCGCACGAGGCCGTCGGGAACCGGCTTTGCCGAGCCAAGCTTTGCGCTCGCCGCCGAATGGCTCGAGACGCGCGCACAGATCCAGGCAGCCGAAAAGCGGCAGAAGGACGCGAAATCGCCCTCGCGCATCCTAATCGTCAATGGCTCGACGCGCAGCGAGCACACCTGTCCGGGAGAAATCTCGAAGACGCGGCGGCTTGCACAGCACGCGCAGAAGGCGATCGAAGCGCTGCCGGGCCACGAGGTGGATTTCCTCGACCTCTCGACGCTCGCCGACGAGCCGCTAAAGGTAATCTATCCCTGCAAGGCGTGCGTCTCGACCGCCCAGCCCCTGTGCCACTGGCCATGCTCCTGTTATCCCAATCACGCCCTGGGACAGGTGGAGGACTGGATGAGCGAGATCTACCCGCGCTGGGTCGCGGCGCACGGCGTGATGATCCTGTGCCCGGTGCACTGGTATCAGGCGCCGGCGAGTCTGAAGCTCATGATCGACCGGCTGGTTTGCGCGGATGGCGGCAACCCGGACCCGACGACCACGCGCGGCAAGAATCCGCAGCTGGCCAAGGAGCTGGAGTTGAAGGGATGGAGCTACCCGAAGCATCTCGCAGGGCGCGCCTTTTCGGTCGTTGCTCACGGCGACGCAGCCGGTCCCGAAAATCTGCGCCGCATGCTCACCGACTGGCTGACCGACATGGAGATGGTTCCCGCCGGCTCGACCGCCCTGATCGACACCTGGATCGGCTGGTATCAGCCCTATGCCACGAGCCACGATGACCTCGACCAGGACCAGGACCTCTTCGCCGAGGTGAACAACGCTGTGCTCGCTCTCGCCAATATGGTGAAGCAGATCCGGTCAGGAGCTTACAAGGCGCCGGATGCGGAGCTTCATGATCCACGTGAAAAATAATCAGTTTCAGGTTTCAAGTTTAAAGTTTCAGGTTCAAAGTACAATGCGGGGAACCTCATAAACCAATGTCGTCTACCTTTGAAACTGGAAACTGGAAACTGGAAACTGGAAACTGGGGTAAAAGGGGCCAGGCTCGATTTATTGGGCGGGGCTGTCTACCCGGGCTAGCTCAGGCTCGAATTATTCTGCTGGTGCTGGTTTTCGGCTGCGCGTCCTACGGGGTCGAATAATTCGGAATAATTCGAGCCTGGCCCCTTTTACCCCTTTTACCGGCCCCTTTTACCATACTGCACTGGGCTATGGGGCGCCAAG
>JAQBFV010000059.1:0-5493 GCA_032123035.1 Betaproteobacteria bacterium
GCCTTGTCGCGCCGCTAAATACTGAATTTTTCCTTTCATCGAGCGACTCCACCTTGGAAACGATCCCCGAGTCCACGCTGTTCATCGCGCTGATCATCCTGCTCGCGATTTCCGGTTTCTTCTCCATTTCGGAGACCAGTATGGTGGCGCTCAATCGCTACCGGCTGAAGCATCTCGTGCAAAGCGGCCATACCGGCGCCAGGCTTGCCTCCCAGCTGCTCGCCCGCACTGACAAGTTCCTGGGCATGGTGCTGTTCGGCAACAACCTGCTCAACGTCGCGACCGCCCTGGTCGTGGGCGAGATCGCCATACGCTATCTCGGCAACAGCCAGGCTGCGTTGCTTGTGGCAACTGCGGCGGCAACGTTCGCCATCCTGGTCTTCAGCGAGATCACCCCGAAGGTGCTCGGTGCAACCTATCCACTGCGCATCGCGCTGCCGGCCAGCTACCTGCTGGTGCCACTGCTTCGAATTGCGCAGCCGGTGGTCTGGTTCGTGAACCTGTTCGTGCAAGCCCTGCTCTGGCTATTGCGGTTGCGACCGGCGGAGAGCGCCGGCGAGCACAAGCTGTCGATAGAGGAGCTGCGCATGCTCGTGCTGGAGACCGGTTATCTCCCCCAGAAGCACCAGAGCATCCTGCTCAACCTGTTCGACCTCGAGGCGGTCACGGTGGATGACGTCATGGTGCCGCGCAATCACATCGAAGCGATCGACCTCGATGCGCCGCTCGACGACATTCGCCAGCAAATTGCCACGGCCCATCACCGGCGCCTGCTGGTCTTTCGCGGCCGCCCGGACGAGGTGGTGGGCACTTTGCGGGTCCGCAGCGTGCTCAACCTGGTGCAGAACGAAGAACTGACCAAGGAGCGCCTGCGCGAGATCATTCGCGAACCGTCCTTCGTCCCGGTCGGCACGCCGCTGTTTTCGCAGTTGCAGAATTTCCAGGAGGAACAGGACCGCGTGAGCCTGGTGGTGGACGAGTACGGAGAGCTCATGGGCCTCGTCACAATGGAGGACATCCTCGAGGAGATCATCGGCGAATTCACAACCCAATCTCCGCTGCAGACCCAGGTCTTCGCCAAGCAGGCCGATGGCAGCGTTCTCGTCGAAGGCTCGACGCTGCTGCGCGATCTGAACCGCAAACTGGGCTTCGATTTCCCGCTCGACGGGCCGAAGACGTTGAATGGGTTGATCGTCGAATACCTGCGGGATATTCCGGAGCCGAACACCAGTGTCAAGATCGCGGGGCACCCCCTGGAGATCGTTCAGACGCAGGACCGGGTGGTAAAAGCGGTGAGAATCGTCCCGCCAGCGGCATCTAAGGGTCGTCCCGGGGTCCCGTCCGAGGAAAAATAGGGACAAATACGCTTTACAAAGCGCTCCCGGAAGTGCATCATTTTGTCAACAATCGCGTCTAACCTATTGGTTAGATAAGCCAATCGGGAGATTCAATATGGCAACTGCCGCAGCGGCCGCCAGAAGAAAGTCGGACGTCAAGGAATTCAACTTCAACTGGGTCGGAACGGACCGGGGCGGCAAGACCGTGCGCGGGGAGATGCGCGCAGTTGGCACGGCGCAGGTCAACGCGTTGCTGCGGCGTCAGGGCATCCGCGTGGTCGAGGTCAAGCGCCGGCGGTTCCGCGGCGGCTCCATTTCCGAGAAGGACATCGCCCTGTTCACCCGGCAGCTGGCCACCATGATGAAATCCGGCGTGCCGCTGCTCCAAGCGTTCGACATCGTCGGCAAGGGTAACACCAATGCTGCGGTGTCGAAGCTGCTCTTCGACGTCAAGACCGAAGTCGAGACCGGATCGAGCCTGAAGCAAGCTTTCGAAAAGCATCCGCTCTACTTCGATGCGCTCTTCTGCAACCTCATCGGCGCGGGCGAAGCCGCCGGTATTCTCGACAGCCTGCTCGAGCGACTCGCGAGCTACAAGGAAAAGATTCTCGGCATCAAGAGCAAGATCAAAGCGGCGCTGTTCTACCCGGCGGCGATTGTTATTGTCGCCTTCGTGATCACGTCGATCATCATGATCTTCGTCATCCCCTCCTTCAAGTCGGTGTTTTCCAGCTTTGGCGCCGACCTTCCGGCCCCGACGCTGTTCGTGATGGCGGTGTCGGATTTCTTCGTCGAGTACTGGTGGGCAATCTTCGGCGGGGTCGGCTTCGCTGGCTGGTTCTTCTTCTACACCTGGAAACGCTCGACGAAGATGCAGAGTTTCATGGACCGCGTAATGTTGCGGGTCCCGGTTTTCGGGGGCCTGGTGCGCAAATCGTCGATCGCGCGCTGGACCCGGACCCTCTCGACGATGTTTGCGGCCGGCGTGCCACTCGTCGAAGCGCTCGATTCGGTGGCGGGCGCGGCGGGCAATTACGAGTACTACGTTGCCACCAAGAAGATTCAAGCCGATGTATCCACCGGCTCCAGTCTTACCCAGGCGATGGCAACCACCGAGGTCTTTCCGAACATGGTGCTCCAGATGGTGACGATCGGCGAGGAGGCAGGCTCGCTCGATGCCATGCTCTCCAAGGTCGCAGACTTCTATGAGGCGGAAGTCGATGATGCGGTGGAGGCTCTATCGAGCCTTATGGAGCCGTTAATCATGGTGGTGCTGGGCACGTTGATCGGTGGCATGGTGATCGCCATGTACCTGCCCATTTTCAAGATGGGCCAAGCGGTCTAACAACGGGATTCAAAACCAAGGACCCGGGATTCAGGGAATGCGGCCTTTCGCCTGCCAGCGTTTTTCTTTGAATCCTGAATCCTGAATCCCGAATCCTGGATGGTTTTCCTGCAGCTGCTTCTGACGACTCCCTGGTTGCTGATCACCGCCGCGGTCCTCTTCGGGCTCGTGGTGGGAAGCTTTCTCAATGTGGTGATCCACCGGCTGCCGCGCATGCTCGAGCAGGGGTGGCGGGCCGAATGCGCGGAGTTGAGCGGAAATTCCCTGCCTGCCGGCGAGACCTATAACCTGGTGCTGCCCCGGTCGCGCTGCCCGCACTGTGGGCACCCCATCCGCGCCGTCGAGAACATCCCGGTCTTGAGCTACGTAGCATTGCGCGGGCGTTGCGCCGCCTGCAAGGCACCCATCTCGCTGCGCTATCCCGCAGTCGAAGCGTTGGCCGGCGCGCTCGCGGGCTATATTGCCTGGCGCTTTGGCGCGAGCGCTGCCGCGGCGGGCGCAATGCTGTTCGCATGGACCATGATCGCCCTCGCGTTCATCGATCTCGATACGTTTTACCTGCCGGACAATCTGACCCTGCCGCTGCTGTGGACGGGCCTGGCGTTCAATATTGGCGCGACATTCACGGATCTGACGTCCGCGGTCATCGGCGCCGCAGGAGGCTACCTCGTGCTGTGGGTCGTCTTCTGGGCTTACAAACTCGCCACGGGCAAGGAGGGAATGGGCTATGGTGATTTCAAGTTGCTCGCAGCGATCGGTGCCTGGCTGGGCTGGAAAATGCTGCCGCTCGTGATTCTGCTGTCGTCGTTCGTTGGCGCCGTCATCGGCATCGGGCTCATCGTCCTGGCGCGGCGCGGACGAAACGTGCCCATCCCCTTTGGTCCCTATCTCGCGCTCGCCGGCTTGATTGCGTTGTTCTACGGCGAACAGCTCAACCGGCAGTACATCGATCTCCTCTAGTACGCCGTGACGCCGTTTTGCGTCGGATTGACCGGCGGCATCGCCTCAGGAAAATCGATCGCCGCGACACTCTTCGAGGAACTCGGCGCGGCCGTCGTCGACACCGACGTGATCGCGCATGAACTGACCCAGCCCGGAGCGGGCGTCATGGCGGAAATCCGCCGTGTCTTTGGCGCTGCGTTCGTCGCGCCGGATGGCAGCCTCGAGCGCGCTAAGATGCGCCGGCTCGTGTTCAACGATCCAGACGCGAAGGCAAAGCTCGAGGGCATGCTCCACCCCCTGATCCGGGAGCAGGCGCGCGCGCGAATCGTCGCGGCGCAGCAACCGTATGTGATCGTGGTGGTCCCACTCCTGATCGAGACCGACGCCTACAGCGATCTAATCCAGCGGGTGCTCGTCGTCGATTGCAGCGAGGAGCAGCAGGTGGCGCGCGCGATGCAACGCAGCCAACTCAAGGAGAGCGAGGTGCGCGCGATCCTCGCGGCGCAGCTGCCACGAGCGGAGCGCCTCAAGCGCGCCGACGATGTGATCGACAACGATGGCGGTATCGAGGCGCTGCGCCAGCAGATACACGCGCTGCACGCCAGGTACCTCGCGTTGGCTCAGGCAGCCCGCAAGCGTGATTCAATTCGCGAATAGGGTCAAAGTGCATGTTAAGGCCTTTATTTTTTTCGGTTTCTGTTGAATACTAGGCGCAGCGCCCCATGAGCGGCCTCTCTTCGACAGGCGTCAACGCCGTGATCAGTTACGAGTACCCGTTGAGCGAGCGCGTGCGGACGCTTTTGCGTCTCGAGGATCTGTTTGACCGCGTCGAACATTTCCAGTGCAAGAACGAACACTACGAGCATCACATCGCGTTGCTGTCGATTTTCGAGATCCTCGACGTTTCAGGTCGCGCCGATCTCAAGTCCGACCTGCTTCAGGAGCTGGAACGCCAGAAACAGGCGCTCGATGGTCTGCGCGACAATCCGGAAGTCTCGGAATCGGCGCTGGACAACGTGCTGTGGCAGATCGATCAGGCCTCCTCTAAGCTATTCCAGACGTCCGGCAAGATCGGCCAGGAGCTGCGCGACAATGACTGGCTGATGAGCATCCGGCAGCGGGCGAATATTCCCGGCGGGATGTGCGAGTTCGACCTGCCGTCTTATCACTACTGGCTGCAGCAGGACCCCGATCAGCACCGGCATGACCTTCAGCTGTGGCTCGCGCCGTTCCTGCCCATACGCGACGCGATCGTAATCGTCCTGCGGCTGTTGCGCGAGAGCGGCAAAACGACCGCCCACCTCGCACATCAGGGCGTCTACCAGCAGATGATGGCCGGGCGCATCGCTCAGATGGTGAGAATCCGCCTGAAACGCGAGTACCAATTCGTGCCCGAAATCAGCGCAAACAAGTACGCACTCAACATCCGTTTTACCACGCAGGAGGGGGTGCAGCGCCCCAAGCCGGCCGATACGGACGTGGAGTTCGAACTCACCTTTTGCAACCTCTAGGAATTTGTCGGACAGCGATCGACAAATTCCTTATTTCATAAGCTATGAATTCACAGCCACGTGGCGTCGCCTGCCCGACTTGTGGCAAGCCCGTGCCATGGACGCCAGACAATGCCTGGCGTCCATTCTGCTCGAATCGGTGCAAGATGATCGACCTAGGGGCGTGGGCAACCGAGCGCTACCGCGTACCGGCCATCGAGGACGTGGACCCGCCGGAGACCGCGCCGCCGGACGAGGCTTCGGAGCGCGGAACCTAGTTCCGGATTCAAGGTTCAAGGTTCAAGGTTCAAGGTTCAAGGTTCAAGGTTCAAGGTTCAAGGTTCAAGGTTCAAGGTTCAAGGTTCAAGGTTCAAGGTTC
>JAQBFV010000060.1:0-4943 GCA_032123035.1 Betaproteobacteria bacterium
CGCGCCGAGACGCACGCCGCTCGCGACCACCGCGTCTGCGCGCTGCGCCGCCTCGCGCGCGTCTTTTGAAAGGTCGACCGTGACTGCGTTAACGCGCGGATTGGCTTTTTGCATACGCTCGATCGCGGATTCGACCGCCTCGACGCAGCTGATCTCGCGCCCGCGAATCGCGGCCGCGAGGTCAACGGCACTCCAGCGCCATAGGGGACTGTCTGGCATGCGGGATCTCCTGTGCGTAGGGTTGCGGCGCGGTGTTTATGGCGCAGCAGCGATTTTACGCGGTGGCCGATTTAGTGGTTTTCGCCGTGGGCGGAGGTCGCGAGTCCGAGGAATGGCGAGCGTGAGGTCGGGTGTCAGCTTCTTGGTGTGGTGGATGGGGGGGTCGCGACCCTGAGCGGATGCTCGCGCTAATTCGATTGCTTCTTCGATACACACGGCGGACACTCAATCCGCCGAACTAAGGCAACACTCATATTCCGGCGGACGAAGAACCTTCGAGCCGTGCAGTTCCTGCTGGGTCACACCAAGCTCGAGAGCACGGTCCTCTACCTAGGAATTGAAGTCGACGACGCCTTAGAGATCGCGGAACAGACCGAGATCTAGGAAGCTCCTGCCGGTGGGCGGCCGCTCCCCATTTGTGAACGGTCGCTTACTGGAACCCCTAGTAGCACCCCCTGACCGGGCGCTTTCGGCCAGAAGCAGTCGTTCGAAGACGTGCTATTCGATCACCCGGTCGGCGCGCAGAAGCAGCGACGACGGGATGGTGATGCCGATCGCCTTGGCGGTCCCGGCGTTGATGCGCAATTCAAAGACGCTCGGCCGCTCGACGGGAAGGTCGGCAGGCTTTGCGCCGTCTAGAATCTTGGCCACGAGGGCGGCTGTACGCCGGACAAGCTCAAAGTTCACCGGCCCGTAATACATCAACCCGCGCTGGAAAGACCATGTGAAGCGCTGCCCCCCGGACATCGCGGGTAGCCGCTGCTCCACGGCCAACTCCGCGATTGCGGGTGTGTTGACCCATGTCAGGCGATCAGAGAACACCAGCAGAGCGCCGGCATCGGTCTTGCGCAGCGCGTCGAGGACGGACTCGATGCCGTCAATACTGGTCGCCTCGAAGGATTGAAGCTCAATTCCCAACTGCTTCGCCGCCGCCTCGGTCTCCCGCCACTCGTCCACTTTGGTCGAATCGGAGGAGTTCCAAAGGACTGCGACCCGAGTCAACGCTGGCACCATCTCTTTGAGCAGTCCGAGCCGCTTCGCCGCCAGCTCCGCCGCAATCGCTGCGACCCCCGTGACGTTTCCGCCCGGGCGGCCGAGCGTGGCGACAAGGCCCAATTTCACCGGGTCGTCCTCAACCAGCATGACAATCGGGATCGTGCTGCTCGCGCGCTTGGCGGCCATGGCTGCGCGAGCGCCGATGGCCACGACGACGTCCACCTTGAGGCCAACCAAGTCGGCAGCAAATGCGGGAAGCTGCTCGTCGGCCCCCTTAGCGATCCTCTTTACCCAGATTAACTTCTTCGCATGTCCACCCTCAACTGCGGAATTCGCCACTCCAGGCGAAAAGTAACCGAACTCCCGCAGCATGGTCTCGAAGGATCCGGTAGCTGCGTCCGTCACGTTGAGACTTGACGATGAAGATTGGAGGAGACCGCCCCGGTAGACCTTCGCCGCGCGCTGCCCACGTGCGAGCGGCGCCGCAAGCAGCGCGCCCGCGGCGATCAGGAAGTGCCTCCGTCCGACCTGGCCCATCGCGCCCTCCCTTCGGCCCCAATCTGTGGGCGACTCTACGCTTTCCGCTGACCAATGAAAGGGAATTCGGCGGTGCGGGCGTGCGACCTATTTGCGTTGCCCGACCGGCCGCTAAGGGTCGGTAGCGCGCGGTCCCGACCGTCGGCTACCGGCCAGGAGCAGCCGCTCGCAGACTCGCTATTCGATCACCCGGTCGGCCCGCAGCAGGATCGAGGGCGGAACGGTGATGCCGAGCGCCTTAGCAGTCCCGAGGTTGATGACCAATTCGAAGCCGCGTGGCTGCTCAACGGGAAGCTCGGCAGGACTTGCGCCCTTGAGAATCTTTGCCACAAGCCCGACCGCGCGCCGGAGAAGCTCGAGGTGCACCAGCCCGTAGGACATGAGGCCACTTTGGGCGTTCCAGTGCCCACCTAGGCGAGGATCGACCGCGCGCCGTTCCCCGTACATCGTCGGAAGTCGGCGCGCCGCTGCTAGTTCCGAAATCGGGCCCGCATGGATCGACATAAGACGATCAGAGAACACCTGCAGCGCGCCGACATTGGACTTGCGCAGCGCGTCGAGGACAGACTCGAGGCCGTCGAGACGGCTCGCCTCAAAGGAATGAAGTTCGATTCCCAGCTTCTGCGCTGCCGCCTCAGTCTCCCGCCACTCGTCCACATTCGCTGGATTGTCGGAATTCCAAAGGACGGCGACCCGGGTCAATCCTGACACGGTCTCTTTGAGCAGCTCGAGCCGCTTCGCCGCCAACTGCGGCGCAACGGTGGTGACACCCGTGAGGTTGCCGCCTGGGCGGCCAAGGCTGGCGACTAGACCCATCATCACCGGGTCGCTTTGAACCAGCATGACTATCGGGATCGTGGTCGTGGCTTGCTTGGCAGCCACGGTCGCTTGAGCACCGATGGTTACGATGACGTCCACCTTTTGACGAACCAAGTCGACAGCCAATGCGGGAAGCTGCTCGCCGATCTCTGACGCGGTTCTCTGTACCCAGAAAACGTTCTGCCGTTGTCCAGTCTGAGCCGGGGTACTTATGTACCCATGCTCAGCCAGAAAATTTCCGAACATTGAGTACGCCGGGTTGGAATAATTTACGAAAAGTCTGAAGCCTGACGATGCTGATTGAAGGAGACCGATCCGGTAGACCTTCGCCGCGCGCTGCCCGCGTGCGAGCGGGGCCGCAAGCAGCGCGCTCGTGGCGATCAGGAATTTCCTGCGTCCGCGCGACCTCATGGCACTTTCCTTAGAGGCGAGTGGTCGACCGACTGTACGCCCTCTGAATGGGAAAGCGAGGCACTTTTCGATCGAGCTCGGATTATGCCTATTCACGGCCACCGCGAACGGCGGCTATGGGTCGATAGCGCCCGTTCACTTTTCCCGAAAGCGGACCCTCTAAGCAGCCGCTCAGGAGGTCTCCAGATCAGCTCCCGGCGCTCGTTCCCACGCATGACAGGCATAGCCATTGGGGGCCATGCCGGTGCGTTGACATATCAACCACTCAAACCAGCCGACCGAATGCTCACAGTTACGGCAGGACGCTTCTGCAACACCCTTCCACGGCGAGAACGTAAGCGACGCAATGTGAGGCTCAAGCGCGGTCGTATCCATTCGCAAAGTCTGGCTGACGCACAGGCTCAGTGGGCGAGCTAAGCGATTTGTGAGCTTGTAGGGAATGAGGTGAGAAACGCCGGGGAGCAAGGGGTCTGTCCCCAGAGAATCCCACCGCCACCGTTAGCCCCCAAGGCAAAACAGGTGGCCTACCTATCCTACGCTCAGGCATGGGGCGCGAATGGGACTAGACGAGGGCGCTCACAGGCTTAGAGGACGCGCCTTGTTGCTGGCTAAGTGTTTGATCGCCGTAGAAACGCCAGGCGCGAATATCGGTGGATATCAGGGGTAGCCGTCCCCCTTTCCTGCGACGGGCTGATAGACGCCCAAACCGGCCTGAGATTCCCGCCCTGTTTGGTAACGGTTTGGTAAGTCTCGGCCGTAATTACGTAAATTACTGATTCAATGGCGACCCCACGGGGATTCGAACCCCGGTTACCGCCGTGAAAGGGCGATGTCCTAGGCCTCTAGACGATGGGGTCTTCCGACGTCCTGTGCTGCAAATCTTCTGGTGGAGGTAAGCGGGATCGAACCGCTGACCTCTTGCATGCCATGCAAGCGCTCTCCCAGCTGAGCTATACCCCCAGACAAGGGCGCGGATTATAGCCGTCGTGATTTGATCGGTAAAGCCGATCCGCCCAGAAAACCCAAGAAATCGAGTACTTACGAGGGGCAGGGACCGACGCGCCTGCCACGTGTCTTGGTGCGCAGTTCGAACTTCTTGCCCTCTGCCATTCCGCTCATCTCCATCTCGCTGTCCATCATTCCGGCCGTGAAGCGCGCCCGCCCACTTCCCTTCATGCCTGAGGACGGACAGGCCATCTCCCAGGTCGCGCCACGATCATCACGCGTGCCCGGCGTCAGACTGCAATCGCTCCCCGGCGGTTTGCCGCCCATCCAGCGCGATGGATCGGCGAGGTCTTCCTTTTTGATGCAACGCTTGACGGTCGCGGTCTGCGGCTGCGGCATCATCGGCGACGTAATCGTCGTCGTAAGTTCCCATTCGCCAGGCTCCATGGATTGGGCGGCGGCACCGAGGCTCGTCGCGGCGAGCACTGTGAAAGCAAGCGTTCGAATCATGCAGGGTCTCCGTTCAGTCGATATCGAGATGGTGTGAAAGCCGCGCGAGCACGGTCTCGCGGCCGAGCAGTTCGAGCACCGCATCGACCGACGGCGTCTGCGTGCGGCCGGTGACGAGCACGCGTAGCGGCATCGCGAGCTGCGGCATCTTGAGCCCGCTCGAGGCGAGCGCGGCCTTGATCGCCGCACCGATCGACGCCTTGTCCCAGCGTGCGAGTTCGCCAAGCCGTGCCTTCAGCGTACGCAACGCCGGGCGCGACGCGTCGGTGAGCTGCGCTTCGAGCAACTCGGGCGTCGGCCGCGGGTCGAGGTAAAACAGCGTCGCCGCCTCGGCGAGGTGGACGAGTGAGGTGGCGCGATCCTTGAGTAGCGCGACAACCGGCTCGAGCGCCGGCCCGCGCTCGAGCGGCGCACCGAGACGGCGCAATGCGGGTTCGACGAGCGCCGCGAGGCGCGCGTCGTCGGCACGCTTGATGTACTCGTGGTTCAACCAGTTCAGCTTGTCC
>JAQBFV010000061.1:0-2606 GCA_032123035.1 Betaproteobacteria bacterium
GCTCACCGCGGAAGACGCGCAGCGCGTGCTCGCGGCGGCGACCGGCTTCGATCCTGATGATCCGTTTTCGCGCGCCGCCGCACCTTACGGTTTCGACTTTGGAAAGGCGGCAAGTTTCCGTTTCGGCGTGCCGCGTGAAAGCGATCTCGCGTTCTTCGGCAACAGCGATGGCGAACGGATTTTCAGGGAATCGGTGGACGCGCTGACGCGTCTTGGCGGCGTGGCGGTCGAGATCGATCTAAAGCCGTTCCTGGAATCCGCGCGCCTGCTCTATGGCGGACCATGGGTGGCGGAACGTTATGCCGCCATCCGCGCATTCTTCGACGCAAACGAAGATGCGCTGTTTCCGGTCACCCGGGAAATCATCGGAGGGTCGCGGAACTGGTCGGCAGCGGACGCCTACTCGGCACTTTACCGACTGAAGGAACTCAAACGCATCGCCGACGCGAACTGGGAACACGTGGATTGCATCGTGACACCGACCGCACCACGTCACTACCGCATCGCCGAACTGGAAGCCGACCCGATCCAGCTCAATTCCAATCTCGGCTATTACACCAATTTCATGAACCTGCTGGACTACGCGGCGACCGCGGTGCCGACCGGCTTCCAGAGCGACGGCATGCCTTTCGGTGTGACGCTGTTCGCGCCCGCGCACAAGGACGTCCCCTTGCTGCATCTCGGCGCGAAACTGCAGCGTGCGCGCGTGCACAGCGCCGGCGCGACGAAGCTGCCGTTACCGGCGGCAGAAAACGTTGCCGCTGTCCCCGCGGCATCCGGACTGATACAAGTCGCGGTGTGCGGCGCGCACATGAGCGGACTGCCGCTCAACGGCCAGCTCACATCGCGAGGCGGGCGCCTGGTCGCCGTCACGCGCAGTGCCCCCGCGTACCGATTCTATGCACTGCCAGGCGGCCCGCCTCACCGGCCCGGCATGGTGCGCAGCGACAACGGCGCGGCGATCGAACTGGAAGCGTGGGAGCTGCCCGCCACGGAATTCGGCAGCTTCGTCGCCGCTATTCCGGCACCGCTCGGCATCGGCACAATCGAACTTGCCGACGGCTCAAGCATGCAGGGTTTTGTGTGTGAGGCGCACGCCGTCGGCGCTGCGAGCGATATCACCGCATACGGTGGCTGGCGCAGTTACCTCGCCGCATTGCGACAGTAAGTTTCTCTGCAATTTTCTCTGCAATTTTCTCTGCAAATTTCTCTGCAAATTTCTCTGCGCACGCCTGAGTGATTCGTCCGGCAGTGCTCGCACCATAACGGCGCGCCGGCCCGTTTCGCTGCACCAACATCGATTGTCTCTACCGAACCGGGTTCCCGGTCGATTGACGTAAGCGCTTGCGTACGTTGACAAATTCCCTGACGCAATTGCGTATACCCGCATGGCATGCCGATTGCGAATGGACTGGTCGATTCATTTGGTGTCTTTCCGAAATCAACCGTGCAAAAAAATCCAGGGAGATCGATCAGCATGTCCAAAACTTTGTATTACCGCTCGCGCCGTGATGTACTGAAACTGCTCGGCGCCGCCGGGCTTGCAAGTGCGTTCGGTGGCGTGATGCCACGCGCATTCGCCGCCAACAAGCTGGTGGTCGGCGTGATCTATGTCGGCCCAAAGGACGACTACGGCTACAGCCAGGCGTAAGCGCGAGCCTGACTTTCAGAAAACAGGGCGGCAGAAATCGACAAAGTGAGCTATTAGCACAATCATGCCAATTACTGGCACATACGCGCGAACGAAAAACACGTTCCCGCCTGACCTTCTCTCGCTTCGAGCGTCCTCCGCCCTGCTACTGAAACAAGAACCTCAGCCGAGACGTTTTCGGAAGAAAGTAGCCTGGTAGGTTGGGCTGAACGCATTTTGTGAAGCCCAACAATGCAGCGCAACGCTGCACCGCGATGTTGATCGGATAATGGGTGCGACGGATCAGACCGGGCGAACAGGAAATGAGGCCGGTGCTTATGGTGAGCGTTGGCGTGTTGGGCTTCATTTCACTCAGCCCAACCTACCTTGATCGCTTAAGCTAGTGCCATGATGGTCTGTCCCCAATTATCGCTTAAAAAGACTCAGCCGAGACGTTTTCGGAAGAAAACGACCGTCCTCTTCCAGGCGAGTTTGGCGGCTGATTCGTTGTAACGCGGCGTCGAGTTGTTGTGAAAGCCGTGCTGTGTGCGCGCATAAACGTACGCCTCGTACGAAACACCGGCCGCTTTGAGCGCCTGTTCGTAGGCGGGCCACATCGAGTTGACCCAATTGTCATTTTGGGCGAAGTGGAGCAGGAGTGGCGCCTTGATGCCAGGAACCGCGCTTGTCTCCGCCGCAGCGCCATAAAAAGGTACTGCCGCCTGCAGGTCGCTGCCCATCGCCACCGCGAGGAAATTGGCCGTCCCGCCACCCCAGCAAAAGCCTGTCGCTCCGAGCTTGCCTGTTGACAACGGGTGCGATTTTAGAAAGCGCGCGCTGTTGAGCATGTCGGTCCTGAGCTTTTCCTGATCGAGCTTGCCCTGTAGCGCGCGCCCATCGTCATCGTTGCCCGGATAGCCTCCCAGAGGATAAAGACCGTCCGGCGCGAGCGCGATGAAGCCTTCGACCGCTGCGC
>JAQBFV010000062.1:0-14474 GCA_032123035.1 Betaproteobacteria bacterium
CCGGTCACGGAGTAACCAGGTGACTGAGTGATTGAGTAACTAAGTGAAAAAACCTCTAGTGTTGCTACCTAGTCACCTAGTCACTCGCTTCAGCGGCAAAGAACTTTCCACTCGTATTTCCCCGAAATCGTATCCATCACCTGCGCCGGCGCACAATCCGACCCGCCGCTCTTCGACGACGCCTGCAGGTTCGGGGCCATCGGCAGCGACGACGTCGGCGCCGGGCACGTCCGCGGCGCGCAGACTGGCTCCACGCTTACATTGCCCGAGGCAATCGCCGCCAATTCGCCGTTGACGCACTGGCACACGTAGTCGGCCGCAGCTACACCGGCAAAAGTCATCAACCCCGCGGTCAGTATCGCTCTTAGAATGCCAGAATCGCACTTTTTCATAACAGCCCCCGTCTCCGGTTTCGTCAACCGTCGCAGAAGGAGGCGCTGCTTGCTCGGCGATCTTGGTGGGTAAGAGTGTGCGGCACTTTGGGCTTCTCGACCCGGCCGCGTTTCTTGCTAAACCCTTTTTACACCAAAACTCGACAGGCCAATGTTTCGTAAGGATCCGTCGAGGTCGCCGACATAGTCCCCCGGGAGTGCGCCGGCAAGTCGATTATGGGATTCCGGGTGTCGAGGCATTATCAACTGCATCACGTTCTGATGCATAAATGCCAAGGTGTCGCAGGATGGCGACAGGGGCTATTTCGGGTCGAGAACTATGTCACGTTCGTTGGAGGGAAAATCGTGGATCGGGCCCGCTCGAAGCCGTGACTAGTGACTAGTGGCTAGGATGAGGAAGTGACGACTGACGGGAACTACCCCCAAGTCAGAAGGCGGAACGATTTTTGTATAAGTAAATCTGCGTGTATCTGCGGTTAAATGGTTTTCCGATTCACGATTCACGGATTTTCGAGCTTGTGCCAGAGGCACGCCCCCTTGCTCGCTTCGTCTATATCCTCGAGTTGCTGCGCATGCTGAGCGAGCTCTTCTTTGCTGGCCCGCAAGACGAACAGCTCCACGCTCCCCACTACGGACTCCGCGCCGCTGTCTGACACCAGTCCGGTCTCGACTTCCATCACCAGGCTTTCCTGCCCCCGCGTCATGGCGAGATAGACCTCGGCGAGCAGTTGCGCGTCGAGCAGTGCGCCGTGCAGCGTGCGTGCAGAATTGTCGACCTGGTAGCGCTCGCACAGCGCGTCGAGGTTGTTCCTCTTGCCCGGGTGCATATCCTTCGCCAAGCGCAGGGTGTCGATGACTCCGTTACAGTGCTCCGTGATCGGCTTCAGATCAGCCAGGTCGAGCTCACGATTGAGGAAGGACAAGTCGAACGCCGAGTTATGAATGATGAGCTGGCCACCGCTCACATAATCGAGGAATTCCCGGGCAATCTCCTGAAACTTGGGCTTGTCGCGGAGAAACTCGGTCGTAAGACCATGGATCTCGAGTGCGCCCGCCTCGCTTTCCCGCTCGGGGTTGAGGTAGCGGTGAAAGTTGTTACCGGTGAAACGCCGGTTGACGAGCTCGACCCCTCCGATCTCGATGATGCGGTGGCCAAGCTCCGCTTCGAGGCCGGTGGTTTCAGTGTCCAGAATTATTTGCCGCATATACTTAAAACGTATCTCCAAACTTTAAAAACGACATTAACCGAAGATGAACGCAGATAAACACAGATATAACAAAAAGCAAAAACCTATATTAGCCGCCGATGAACGCCGATGAACGCCGATAGATGTAGATCAACATTTTCAAACAATGAAAAACCAAGAGCATGAGTAATTAACCGAATATAAATACAGCTCTAACCGTTTTGGCTTCAGGCCGGGCCGCGACGACCTCCGTCCATGTTTAACCGCGTTATTGCAAATATCGATCTTTCTTATCGGCGTTCATCGGCGTCCATCGGCGGCGAAAATGAATTCACTTTAGGGCCTCGGCAACACCGAGGTTGGCGAGCTCATCCGCCCGCTCGTTGCCGGGATCGCCCGCATGGCCTTCGACCCAGATCCATTCCACGTCGTGCTCGACCGCGAGCTCATCGAGGCGGCGCCACAGGTCCTCATTCTTGACCGGTTTCTTGTCGGCAGTGCGCCAGGCCCGCTTCTTCCAGTCGTGAATCCAGACGCTGATCCCCTGGTGCACGTATTTGGAATCGGTGTGCAACCGCACTACGCAGCGGCGCTTGAGCGCCTCCAGTGCGCGAATCACCGCGGTCAATTCCATGCGATTATTGGTCGTTTGCGCATCGCCCCCGTAGAGCTCGCGCGTCGTGTCACCGTAGCGCAGTGAAACTCCCCAGCCGCCCACACCGGGATTGCCCTTGCAGGCCCCGTCGGTATAGATCTCCACGATGTCGCTCATCGTGGAGATCTGTGACCGGTGACCGGTGACCGGTGAGCCGTGACCGGAAACTCTCGAATCGCAGATTTCGTCAGATCACTGGACACGGGTCACTGTTCACTGTTCACCCCATTGCGGGCGACGACCGCGTCCTCCGGTTGTCGCACTTTCTTGGGAACGGCGGCCAGCCTCTTCCTTGGCGCCGCCCGCTCGGACCACGCCGGCGTGATAATGCGCATGCCGCGAACGCGTTTGATCGCCTGCAGGAAGTAAACCCCGCCGGCAATGGGCCACCAGCGATCGCCCGCGGCTTCCATGAAGGCAAATCGGTCGAGCCATTTCTGGTTGATGCAGGGTGGCACGTAGCAGTTCATCTGCCCCGCGGTGATTTCGAGCCCGAGCAGTGTCAGCCAGTCCTTCAAACGCGGCAGGTTCAGAAATCGCCCGTTCCAGGGGTAGCGCCCATTGCGCGTAAACAACCGCCGAACGCCCCACAAGCTCCAGGGATTGAAGCAGGAAATCACGACCTGGCCCTCGGGCACAAGCACGCGTGCGACCTCGCGCAGGATCTGGTGCGGGTTTGCGCTGAATTCGAGCACGTGCGGCAGCAGAACGAGATCGGCGCTGTTGCTCGCAATCGGGAGATCGCGAAAATCCGCCCGGACCCCGGCGGTCCCGTTCGCATCGACGCGGCAGCGCAACACGATGCGGCTTGCGCGCAGAAAGTCGATTTCGGACAGCCCCAGCTGTAAGGCGTTATAGCCGAAGACGTCCGTGACTGCGTTGTCGTAGTAGGCGGACTCCCTCTCGAGCAGGTATCGCCCGAGCGGACCACCAAACCACTCTGCATTCCCCCGTGGGTGTTCGTGTCCTGGCATGGCCAGAGTTTATAATTACCGCAACCCCTTGAAAAGCGTGAATGGAGAAGGGAGCGTGACGGGTGATGGGTGACGATAGCTTGATAAGACGTGACCAGTGACCGGTATTTACGGCGCGCGAACGCGCTGCGCTTCCGATTCACGATTCACGGCTTTTTGGTGTTTATCTGCGGTTAATGTTGTTTTTCGATTTTTGAGATACGCTCTGCTTACCATTCACTATTCACCACTCACGATATTATGAATCCAATCGAAGTCATTCCACTCCGCGCCTTTTCCGATAACTACATCTGGACCCTGCGGGACTCGAGCCACGCAGCGGTGGTCGATCCGGGCGATGCGCAGCCCGTCCTCGACTATCTGCGTGCCGAGCGCCTCGAGCTCGTCGCAATCATCAACACGCACCACCATGCCGACCATGTCGGCGGCAATGCGGAACTGCTGAAGCATTACCGCGTACCGGTGTATGGACCTCACGACGAGCGTATCCGTGAGGTTACGCACCGGCTAGGTGACGGGGAGAAAATCACCCTGCCGCACTTCGGTATCGAGTTCGAGGTGTTCGAGATCCCCGGGCACACGCGTACGCATATCGCGTTCCATGGCGGAAACATGCTTTTTTCGGGGGACACGCTGTTCGCGGTGGGGTGCGGAAAGCTGTTCGAGGGCACGCCCCAGCAGATGTTCGACTCACTCTTACGGTTGATGCAGCTTCCGGACGATAGCCGGGTCTATTGCGGCCACGAGTACACGCTCTCCAACATCCGCTTCGCCCGGGCCGCCGACCCGGATAATGACGCACTGCGCGAGCTGGAGGCGAAGGCGAGCAAGCTCCGCGAGCAGGGGCAACCCACGCTGCCCTCGAGTATCGGGCAGGAAAGAGCGACCAATCCGTTCGTGCGCTGCCATGAGCCGGCGCTCGTGCGATCGGCCAGCGCTCATGCGGGAAAAACGCTGTCTACTCCGGTTGCGGTTCTCGCGGCCATCCGCGAGTGGAAAAACCAGTTTTAATTTAGCCGCAGATAAACGCAGATCTGAAGGCCGTGAATCGTAAATCGTGAAACGTGAATCGGAAATCCCGTTTTAGATCCAAGAATTAGCCGCCGATGAACGCCGATGAACGCCGATTTACTTATACAAAAACCGTTCCGCCTTCCGTCATCCGCCTTCCGTCATCCGCCTTCCGTCATCCACCTTCCGCCTTCCGCCATCCGCCTTCTGACTTCTGACTTAGGTCTGCCCTCCCAGGTCCCTAAAAGGGCCCATTGCCGAGGCCTCTGCGGCATGAATCTGTGAAATTAGTTGCACTTTGGCTCGGATTTATTTGATTTTCAACGTAAATCTTCTTGACGGCCCCCCCGGCCCTTCATTACGATGGCCTCTGCCTCAAACAAGCAAAAAGCAAAAGAACGGCATGATCCTGAGATTCGCATCGATGGCGCTCGTCGCACTCCTTGTTGGAGCCTGCGCGGAGGTGCCGTTTACGCCGCAGGAGACGCAAACGATTCTGCCGGAAGCGGCCGTCCAAGAGGTACCGGCGAAGCAGCCACCGCCTGTTGTGGTGGTTGAGAACGTACCCGCCGCACCGCCGCCGGTCCAAGCCGTCGAGAACGCCCCACCGCAGCCCCCCGACATGTGGGAGCGATTGCGCCTGGGCTTCCGCATGCCGGACATGGATGGCCGACGCGTGAAAATGTGGGAGCGTTGGTACGCGGAGCGGCCAGAGTACGTCGCAAGCATGATCGATCGGAGCAGCCGTTTCCTCTACCACGTGGTGCAAGAGGTCGAGCGCCGCAACATGCCGACCGAGATCGCATTGCTGCCCATGATCGAAAGCGCATATAACCCGTATGCGTACTCGCGCGCCCACGCTTCGGGGATGTGGCAGTTCATACCATCGACCGGCCGGCTCTACGGGCTGCGGCAAAACTATTGGTACGACGGCCGCCGCGACGTTCTGGCTGCCACCAGTGCCGCTCTCGACTATCTCCAGGACCTGCACGGGATGTTCGGCAGTTGGGACCTCGCGCTCGCTGCGTACAACATGGGCGAGGGCGGCCTCAGCCGGGCAATCGCGCGCAATAAAAGGAGAAAACGCCCCACCGACTACCAGAGCCTGCGGATCCCGAGGGAAACCCGCAACTACCTGCCCAAGCTGCAGGCGGTCAAGAATATCATTTCGGATCCTGCCCGGTACGGTTTGCAGCTCGCGTCCGTGCCCAACCAGCCGTATTTCGCGACGATCACGACCGAACGGCACATCGACATCAAGCTGGCCGCCCAGTTAGCCGAGGTCCCCCTCGAAGAATTCCGCATTCTCAACTCTGCTCACAGGAAGCCGGTGATCAAGGCCAACGGATCGGAAACCATCGTCCTGCCCCGGGACAACGTCAAGATTTTTCAGAAGAATCTTGAAGCCCATGACGAGCCGCTCGTCTCATGGGGCGCCTACAAGATAAAGCGCCGCGACCGGCTGTCAAAAATCGCCGCCAAGCACGGGGTTTCGATGGCGTATCTCAAGAAGATGAATGGCATCTCCAAGCGACGCCGGGTCAGGGCAGGCCAGACCATCGTGGTGCCGCTGCAGGACGGGGTGGAACCGTACCTGCCCGACTTGCCCGCACCGAAGATCAGGCGGGCACGTTATAAGAAACCTTTTAAGAAAAAATCAAAGAAAAATTTGAAACGCCCCGACACTCGAACCAGCGCGCCGGTGCAAAGCACGACACGGATAGCGCAGAAGCCGGCCGGACCGACGCGCGTGGCGCTCACCCTCGAGAGTCCGCTTCAACCAGGCGGTCTGGTCCTCGTCAACCACCTCGCCGACTAGCTCGCCGCCGTATCCCGACCGCGACTCGCGGCCTCAACACCCGTGACCAGTGACCGGACCGGTCCGTGAGCCGTGATCCGCGATCGGCGGGGCGGAAGGATGACCGGGGGATTTTCCTGTATGCCACCCTTAGCGCCGCCTTAGCGCCGTATAGGTTTGGCACTGAATTAGTTTCCTTTGCGCCCTCCGCGTCCTCCTCGGTGAGGCTTTTATCTTCCTTCGCGTCCTCCGCGCCCTCGGCGGTTCAGCTTTAATTTGTATGCGCGTTTATCTTCGGCTAAACACGATTCACGTTTCGCGATTGACGATTGACGAGCCGTAGAGATGGCACCGCGCCGAATGCGTCGCGCTGAAGCGTGACGCTTCCGGATAGCTCGCGCGGCAGGGGCCGAACACCGCCGGGCAACGCGGGTGAAAATGGCAGCCCACCGGTGGGTTCACCGGTGATGGAAGATCACCCTCCAAACGGATGACCTCACGCTGCGCCGCCTGATCCATCACCGGCACGGCCGACAGCAGCGCGCGGGTGTAGGGATGCTTCGGATCCTCCAATACTTCGTCGACAGCCCCGTGCTCGACGATACGCCCCAGGTACATTACAGCCACCTCGTCGGCCAGGAACTCGACGACGGAAATGTTGTGCGTAATGAAGAGGTAGGAAAGCCCCTTTCGTTGCTGCAGCTCCTTCAGCAGGTTGAGGATTTGCGCTTGCACCGAGACATCGAGCGCGCTGGTCGGCTCGTCACACACGATCAGCCGCGGCTCCACGGAAAGCGCCCGGGCAATCGCCACTCGCTGCCGTTGCCCCCCCGAGAACTCGTGCGGGTAGCGGTACTTCACCTCCGGGGTCAGGCCTACCTCCTGCAGCAGCCCGTCGATCCGGGCTTGCCGCTCGGCGCGGTCTGCTCCCACGCCGAGGGCCGCCATGCCCTCCTCCAGCGTCTCCGCCACGCGCATGCGCGGGTTGAGTGACGAGTACGGGTCCTGGAAGATGATCTGCACGTGCTTGCGATAAGGAAGGAGCTCAGCCCTCCTGAGCCGCGTGAGGTCAGCGCCCTCGAATAGCACCTCGCCGCCGGTCGGCTCGACCAGTCGCAGCAGACCTTTGCCCACCGTGGTCTTGCCGCAGCCCGATTCTCCGACCAGCCCGAGCGTTTTTCCTGCGGAAATCTCGATGGATACGCCGTCGACCGCCTTGACGTGACCCACGACCCGCTTGAACAGGCCTTTATGGATCGGGAAGTGAACCTTCAGGTCGCGCACCGCGAGCAGCCGCGCGCCCGAGGGATGAGGGATGAAGGATGAAGGATGAAGACGTGTCGAATCCTTTTCCTCACTTTCGCCTTCCGCCTTCCGCCTTCCGCCTTCATCCTTATAGAGGTGACAGCGCACTTTCTGCCCCACTCCAGCATCGTGCCAGACTGGTACAACGCGGCTGCAAAGCTCCCATGCTGACGGGCAGCGATCTGCAAACCGGCACCCGGTAAACGCCCCTGTGAGCGGCGGAACGTTGCCGCCGATCACGGAAAGCCGCTCACCGCGCTTGTGGCCAGTGGGTAGCGAGTCAAAGAGCTTGCGCGAATAGGGATGCAGTGGCTTTTCAAAAAAAGCCTGGCGTGTGCCGGTCTCCACCACCTGCCCAGCGTACATTACTGCCACGCGGTGCGCCATTTCCGCCACCACCCCCAGATCGTGCGTGATCAGCATTAGGGACATGCGCCGCTTCCTCTGGAGCTCACGCAGCACGTCGAGCACCTGGGCTTGAATGGTGACGTCGAGCGCAGTGGTCGGCTCGTCCGCAATCAGCAGGTCGGGATCGCACGCGAGCGCCATGGCGATCATGACGCGCTGCTTCATGCCCCCTGACAACTGGAACGGATATTCGTGCCGCCGGCGCTCGGCATCCGGCATGTGCACGGCGTCCAGCAGCTCGAGCACGCGGGCCTCCAGCGCCGCCCCCGACAGGCTGGTGTGCTGCCTCAGCGCCTCCGCAATCTGCTCCCCGGCGGTCATCACCGGGTTGAGCGAGAGCATTGGCTCCTGAAAGATAATCGCGATGCGGCTGCCCCGGATCCGGCGCATCTCCACTTCGGGCAGTTTCAGCAAATCCTGGCCCTCGAGCTCGACGGTCCCACCGACAATGCTTCCGGCATCGGGCAGCAGTCGCATCACCGACAGGGCGGTCATCGACTTGCCGCACCCGGATTCACCCACTATCGCAAACGTCTCACCATGACCGACATCAAAAGAAACGCCATCCACTGCGCGCACGATGGCCGCGCCCGTGTCGATCCACGTCTTAAGATCCCTGACGCTCAGCAATGGATGGTGCGGGGTCATTCAATTCCCAAAGGCGTGAATGGTGAATGGTGGAATCGGCGGCCAGATCGAGGCTGATCTGGTTTTCAAGTTCTATGCTTTTTGTAAATATCAATCCGCGTTTATCTGCGTTTATCTGCGGTTAATTTTCCGATTTACGTTTCACGTTTCACGGTTGTTGAGCGGCAAGCTCGCGCAGACGGGCCACCGAAACCGTCCGGCTGCGGATGCGCGGGTCAAGAGCATCGCGCACCGAGTCTGCAAACAGGTTGGCGGAAAGCACGAGCAGCAGCATGAACCAGAACGCGGCGGCAAGGGACCACCAAACTATCGGCTCGCGCGCCATCTCGAGCCGGGCACTGTTGATCATCGTTCCAAAGCTCGTCATCGAGGGATCCACGCCGACGCCCACGTACGAGAGCACCGCCTCGGCGAGCACCAGGCCGCTGAAATCCATCACGACCGAGATCAGCACGATATGCATCACATTGGGCAGGATATGGTGCGTGACGATGCGCAGCTCCGCCACGCCAAATGCATGCGCCGCCTGGATGTACTCCATCTCTCGCAGCTTGAGCGCCTCCCCTCGCAACAGCCGGCACAACCCGGTCCAGCTGGTAATACCGAGGATCAGGCACAGGCATAGCAGCCTGAAATCGGCACGCTCGATCGTGACCTCGAACCGCTCCGGGTTGGTTTCGATATAGACCTGCATCATCAGCACTGCTGCCGCGATGAGCAGCACGCCGGGAATGGAGGACAGCGTGGTGTACAAGTACTGGATCACGTCATCGACCCAGCCCCTGAAATAGCCTGCCATCACCCCGAGCAGTAAGGCGAACGGGAGCATGGCCAGTGTCGTGAGCGTGCCGATGACGAGACCGGTACGGATGCTCTTCAGCGTTAGGTAAAGGACATCCTGTCCCACTTTGTCGGTACCGAATACGTGGTACGCCCCGCTGAGTGAAAGCAGGGCGCCGACGACGATCAGCACGATCGCCAGGGTCGCGAGCACTGCTCTCCAGGGCACCTCGCTCTCGCCGCGCCACATCGTGGCGCACATTGTGCGAATGGGGATTGCGGCGCGGCGCGCAAGCCACGCGCAGAGGAGTAAAACGCATGCGAGCCACACCACGGCCCCCGTTGCCATTCCTGCCAGCGTGCGCCTCGTGACGTCCGGCCCCCAATCATTCTGGGGGGCTGAGAGGTGCGCGCCGCCGTAGCGCAGGCGCGGGTACTCGCGGATCGTTCCGCCACCCGGAAGCTCGATCGTCTCTTTCGAGAACAGGTGGGTCGCCAGCGGCGCCGAATAGGTCTTTTCCTTGCGCGTCCGAAGCGGGTTCGCCAGCACGTCCAGAACACTCAGCACCTCCACGGAGTACATCGTCGTGCCGTCATGCGATGGCAGCTCAGCGCGAAAGTGCACCGAGTCAGCCAGCCCGACGGCTACGAAGAAGACGAGTACTGTCGCCGCTGACATGCCGCTCGCACTGTGTACAACCTTGCGCCACGGCGCACGTAAGTGCTCCTGCCGGCGCACGTACCACGCGAACGCCAGGGTGATCGCGACCAGCACCCAGATGAGAATGTCGATCAGAAGAAATTCTGGCTGGAATGGCATAACGCGTGACGTGAACCGGAGTGACGTGGAGCATCATGACGTGACAGGGCTGGCGCTGGCAGCGAAAACGCGCGCAGCGCCATTTTGCGAATCATCACATTGCGTTCACCCATATCGCGCCCTATTGAAATCGGACTCTTGGATCCACCAACGTGTATGAAATATCAGTAAGAATCAGCCCTACGATGTAGAGCACCGAGCCCAGGAACACCATTGCCCTCACGACGGCAAAGTCCTGGGAATTGATCGCATCGATGGTGTAACTGCCAAGCCCGGGTATCGCAAAGAACGATTCGGTAATGAGGCTGCCCATGAACAGCAGCGGTATCACCACAACGACTCCGGTCAGTATAGGTATCATTGCGTTCTGCAGAACATGGCGGAAGAGGACCCGCATCTCCGAGACGCCCTTCGAACGGGCGGTACGCACGTAGTCGCGATTGATCTCTTCCAGGAAGATGGTTCGATACCAGCGCGTGCTGGAGCCGATGCCGCCGATCACGCCGACAATGATCGGCAGCACGAGAAACTTCAGCGCTTCCGGCCCCACGTCGTAACCCGAAATCGGGACCAGATTGAGCAGCTTGCCGACCAGAAATTGGCCGCCGATGATGTAGAAAAGGCTTGAAATCGACATCATGGCCACGCACGCGATCACCCCCCAAAAGTCGACGTAGGTCGCTCGGAAAAACGCCATGAGCAGGGCGAAGGTGATGTAGCTGACCAGACCCACGAGAAACACCGGCAACGCGATCGCGAAACTCGGCCACATGCGGGTGCTGATGTCGTAGCCGATATCGCGCCCCTGATCGGAACGCCCGAACTCGAGCGCGAACAACCGGACCGATTTATTGAAAAAGATCGTATCGGTCAGTTTTGCCGTTCCTGCGGCATTCGAGTTGAATACCAGGGGCCTGTCGTAACCGCGATCTTGTTTCCACTTTACGATCGCCGCCGGAGTGACATGCTTCATTCCAAGGTGCACGCTGGCCATGTCGTCCGGAGAATTGACGACAAAAAACAAGAGGAAGGTGATCAGGTTGACGCCGACGAGGATCGGAATCGCGTAAGCGATACGGCGGATGATGTAGGCAATCATCTCTGACCCGTGCCCGGTGACCCGTGACCGGTGACCCGTGGCTCGAACCCCGTGACCGGTGACCAGTGACCAGTGACCGGAAGCTCCCGAGTCGCAGTTTTCATCAAATCACGGATCACAGGTCACCGGTCACTGGTCACGGTATTTGCGGTCCGGCGCTCGCGGCGGCGGAACGTGACGAAGGCGGGCACGATTGAGAGAACGACCAGCAAGAAGACGGCGGCTACTGGCCAAAGCACTGGCCGGTTCCAGTCGCGGCGTAGTGTCTTGCGCAGGGGCGGGTCGATACGCAGGTACTTGAGGCCGTTGTTCGCCATCTGGTTGGGCTTGCTGTTGTGGACCCAGGCATGGTGCAGCGAGAAGTTCTTGGGAAAAAAGCTCCAGACCCAGGGCGCGTCACGGCATGCCACCGCTACCATGTGATCGATGATCCTTTGCCGGTCAGGCCCGTTATCCATGTTCTTCATGCGCTCGAACAAACGGTCGAACTCAGGGTTCCCGTAATTCGAGGCGTTCTCCCCTTCAGTTTTGACCCTGCTTTGCTTGCCGTGGAGCAGAAAAAGGAAATTTTCCGGATCGGGATAATCGGCGCTCCAGCCCATGAAGAAGAGCTGCGTATTGCCCTTGCGCACCTTATCCTGGAAGCGATTCCAGTCCGTGGCGCGCACAACCAGCTGCACTCCGATCTTGTCGAGCTGCTTCACGTACCAGTCGAAGCGCGCCTTGGAGTCCGGACCAGTGCCGGCGACATCCAGATTGAGAAGCAATGGCTCCCGGTCTTCGCGTTGCGTCCGTTGGGATAGCCAGCTTCCGCGAGAAAACCCTTCGCGACCTCGATCGATTTTCGTCGCGGTGCGCCATCCTTCCAGTCGTAGACGTACGGATTGATGCCCAGCTTTCCCTCCCGGTAACCGAAGATGCCGGGTGGAATAGGACCGTGCGCGGCGACGCCTCGGCCGTTACGAAAGATCGATATGAATTCCTCCTGGTCGATCGCAATCGAGACGGCGTGACGTAGTTTCCTCGCCCGTAGAGCGTTGCCGCCCACGAGCGGATCGAGCATGTTAAAACCAAGGTAGTACACCGTCGTTCCCACGGACGTCAGAAGCTCGATACCCCGGTCCTGCATCTCGTCGGTGAGCGTCACGTCCCCCTGCCCGCCGAACTGCACGGCCTGATCGAATGTATCCGAGGATATGCCGGAGGTGTCGTAGTAGCCCTGTAAAAACTTGTTCCAATAGGGGATCTGCTCCTTCTCGAGGCTAAGGACCACTTTGTCCACGAACGGAAGCGGCTTGCCGGCGTCCTTGAGCAGCCCCGCTTCTGCGTCGCCCGGCTCGCCTTCACTGGGATAGACCTCGCCCTCGTAGTACGGATTGCGCTCGAGCACCATCTGGCGGTTGGGGTTGTTGACCGTGAGCATGTAGGGCCCCGTGCCGATCGGAAACCAGTCGAGAGAGATGTTCTTTTCCGCGAGCCCCGCCTGCGCGTAGAAGCGATCCGATTCCGGCGGAACCGGTGCGAAGAATGGCATTGCGAGCCAGTAGAGAAGTTGCGGATACTTTCCGTGCACACGGATCCGGTAGGTATAGCGGTCGATCACCTGCACCCCGGCGATTTCGAACTTCGTGAGGTCGAGGAAGCTGTCGCGGGGAAGGTGCCTGTTTTCCTCCGCGAGCTGCTCAGCCAGCTCCTTGAGCCCAACGATATATCCGCTCATCAACTGCATGATCGGGGAATGCAGGCGCGGGTGCGCAAGGCGCTTGATCTGGTGCACGTAGTCCGCGGCGACGAGTTCCCGCGTCCCTCGTTCCTTGAAGTCGCCGATCGCATGAATCCCGGCAAGATCACGCCGTTTAAGATTGTGGTACACGAAACGCCCCTGGCTATCCTTCGCCAGCGCAGGATGCGGCTGATAGCGGATGCCGGGCCGAATGTGAATCACGTAATCGCTGTAGGCGACACTTTCCGCTCGGGCGTGTTGCGGGAGCCGTTGCCCACGCGCATCAAAAAACTCAGGCTGCGGCACGCCGGTCGCGGCGAAGGGGATGAGCTGATAGGGCCGCTTCAGGTAGTGGTACTGCAAGGGAGGCTGATAGATGTTCGCGATCAGCTCAAACTCGTTACTCGCGTACGACTGCACCGGATCGAGGTGCCTCGGACGCTCGCTGAACGAAGAGTAAAGGGTATTGGTGCCCGCATCGCGTGCCGGATACGGGTTATTCCAGGGCGTGGGGCTGCATCCGGCAGCAAACACGCCCGCGAGGACAATCGCACGGTTGAGAAAAGCCGCCATTGGGTGGCCAGTGTAGCTGAAGGCCTGCAGCTCGTCAGCCCCGGAACCACAAGCGCGCAACCGGTTTGCGCTATAATTTTTGGCGTTCGCCCTCTCGGACTGGCGTCTCGTACCGCAGCCGGATTGCGCCGAGGGAATTTATGTGTAGAAAAAGGGAAATGAAATGGGATTTCTGCAGGGCAAGAAGATCCTGGTGACCGGCCTTCTGTCGAACCGCTCGATCGCCTATGGGATCGCGAAGGCGCTTGCCCGGGAGGGTGCCGTGCTGGCCTTTACGTATCAGAACGGCGATTTGCGCAAGCGGGTCGAGCAGCTTGCCGGGGAATTCGGCAGCGCGCCCGTCCTGCCCTGTGACGTGGCGAGCGACACGGAAATCTCCGCGCTGTTCGTGGCGCTGGGCAGGCAGTGGGACGGGCTCGACGGGCTCGTGCATTCGATCGCGTACGCGCCCCGGGAGGCTTTGAACGGCGATCTGCTCGAAGGGATGAGCCGGGAGGCCTTCCACATCGCTCACGACGTGAGCTCGTACAGCTTTTCCGCGCTGGCCAAAGCCGGTCTACCGATGATGGAAGGCCGCAAGGCCGCACTGTTGACGCTCACCTACCTGGGCGCAGTACGCGCGATGCCGAACTACAACGTGATGGGGCTCGCCAAGGCCAGCCTGGAGGCCTCAATTCGCTACCTCGCGCCGGCGCTGGGGTCCCGCGGCATACGGGTGAACGGCATTTCCGCCGGCCCGATCAAGACGCTCGCGGCGGCCGGTATCAGCGGCTTCGGCAAGATCCTGAAATTCGTCGAAGAGAACGCGCCGCTCAGACGTAACGTAACGACCGAAGACGTCGGGAACGCAGCGGCCTTCCTTCTCAGCGACCTCGCTGCGGGCATCACGGGAGAGATTACCTACGTCGACGGCGGATTCAACAGCGTCGTCGCGGGCTTGAGTACCGCCAGTGAACGGTAACCGTTGGGCGGGCCTGAGGAAGTGACGGCTGACGGGTGACGAGTGACGACAGCTTGATAACGCTTGACTAGTGGCTAATGGCTAGGCAAAAGAAGTGACGATTGGGGGTTGGCGGTTCAGTCCATTCACGATTCACCATT
>JAQBFV010000063.1:0-3199 GCA_032123035.1 Betaproteobacteria bacterium
AACCCGGAACCCGGAACCCGGAACCCGGAACCCGAAACCCGGAACCCGAAACAGCGTTAGCCTTGCATGAGCTTCATCTCCGCCGCCGCAACGCCTTCTTCCGCGCCCAGCAAGACCAGAACATCGCCTTCCTCCACGCGAGTATTGGGGTCCGGCGTTACCGTTCGGGCATTCTGCCGACGTAAAGCGGTGACCTCCACGCCCAGGATTCCCAGTTCAAGCTCTCCCAGCTGCTTGCCGATCGCCGCGGCCCCCGATGTGATCGTCACCGAGTGCAGGCGCGGCTGGTCTGCCTGGTCGAGTTCCTCGGTCTCGTCCGTGATGCCGTGGAAGAAACCGCGGAACAGGCTGTAGCGCTGCTCACGCGTCTCGCGCATTCTCTGCAACACCCGGTTCAGCGGAACACCGAGCAACATGAGGGTCGTCGAAGCCAGTATCAGGCTTCCCTCGAGTATCTCGGCGATGACCTCGACGGCACCGGCGGATTTCAACCGGTCAATGTCGCTGTCGTCGAGCGTGCGCACGACAACCGGCAGCCCGGGTCGCAACTCCCCCACGTGCCGCAGGATTTTGAGCGCGGACGCTGTATCGGCGTAGGTGATTGCAAGCACGCGGGCGCGCAGCAGTCCCGCCGCCGTTAGCACCTCCGGCCGCGCCGCATCTCCGAACACGACGCTTTCACCCGCCGCCGCCGCCTCCTTGATGCGCTGGGGATCGACGTCGAGCGCAATGAACGGAATCGATTCCTGACGCAGCAGGCGCGCGAGGTTCTGGCCGCTGCGCCCGAATCCGCAGATGACAACATGCCGGTCAGCGCTCATGGCCTGCACAGCGATGTTGTGCACCTGCATCGCCCGGTTCATCCAGTCCGAGCGGACCCAGCGGCGCACTACGTGCTCACCGCGCTCGACCATGAATGGCGCGAGGAGCATCGAGAGCACCATGGCGCCGAGCACCGGCTGCATTACGTCCGCGGCGACCAATTCGAGGCCGTCGGCACGCGCCAGCAGCACGAGCCCGAATTCGCCGCATCCGGCCAGCGCCAGCCCGGTGCGCATCGCGGCACCGGTGTTGCGCTCGAACAGCACGCTCAAGCCGAAAATAAGACAGGCCTTGTACACGAGAAGCGCCGCCAGCAATAGCGCGACCCACGCAAAGTTTTCGATCACGACCTGCGGGTCCAGCATCATGCCGATCGTGACGAAAAACAGGCCGAGCAGCACATCGCGGAACGGCCGGATGTCCACCTCCACCTGGTAGCGGTACTCGGTCTCCGAGATCAGTGCACCGGCCAGAAAGGCCCCGAGCGCGAGCGAGAGCCCCGCCATTTCGGTCAGGTACGCGAGCCCGAGCGTGATCAGCAGGACATTGAGAACGAAAAGCTCCGCGGACTTCTGCCTCGCCACGAGATGGAACCATGCGCGCATGAGCCGCTGGCCGAAGAACAGCAGCACCGCGAGCATGGCCGCCGCCTTGAGCAGCGCCGGGCCAAGGTCTGCGGCGAGGGTTCCCGAGCCCGACGCGAGCGCCGGCAGCACAATCAACAACGGCACCACCGCCAGGTCCTGAAACAGGAGCACGCCGATAATTTGCCGCCCGTGCGGTGTGTTGAGCTCCAGGCGCTCGGCGAGGATCTTCGCCAGGATCGCCGTCGATGACATCGCCAGCACCCCGCCGAGGACCAGTCCTGCGCGCCACTCGAGGGCAAGTGCGTTCGCGACCGCCCAGACGGCCAGCATCGTCAGCGCGACCTGCGCGGCACCGAGGCCGAACACAATGCGGCGGATGGTCATGAGCTTGGGAAGGCTGAATTCGAGACCGATACTAAACATCAGGAACACAACCCCGATCCCGGCCAGCTGACGGACCTCCTCCGTTTCCGGAATCCACGCCAGCGCATGCGGTCCGATCGCGACGCCGACGATGAGGTAGCCCAGCATTGGCGGAAGCCTGAGGGAGCGGAACACGACCACGACGAGCACCGCAGTCGCGAGCAGGATCAGGACGGATTGCAGCGTCGAAGGCATCTCGGGAGCAGTGAACGATTAATGGTAAAGAGAGGTCCGAATCTCTCGTGACCAACGGCTTACGGTCAACTTGTCACTCGTTACCGGTGACGGGTCACCTCAGTGAATGATGCCCTATCGGGCCTGAATTGCAAGCAGACGGACCGGTCGAAGCGATTGATTCTGCTATACTTAACGCGCCATGAAGACGGCACCTGCAAGCAGCGGCATCGCGTCCGACCAGCACCCGGCGCTCGCGATGGCGCGCACGGTGCTCGAGATCGAGGCGCAGGCCATTTCGGGACTGGTCGCCCGGCTCGATGCGCATTTCGTACGCGCCGTAGAGTTGGTCATGGCCCGGCGCGGGCGCGTGGTCGTCAGCGGCATTGGCAAATCGGGCCACATCGCCCGCAAGATTGCGTCGACCCTCGCCAGCACCGGCACGCCCGCGTACTTCGTGCATCCCGCGGAGGCCAGCCATGGCGATCTCGGCATGGTGACCCGCGACGACGTGTTCATCGCGCTCTCCAACTCGGGAGAAAGCTCGGAGCTGCTGGCGATTATTCCTTTGCTCAAGCGCCAGGGCGCAAAGCTGATCGCCATGACCGGCAATGCCGCGTCTACACTCGCCCAGGAAGCCGACGCGCACCTCTATGCAGGTGCGGAGAAGGAAGCCTGCCCCCTGAATCTCGCACCGACTGCCAGCACAACCGCAGCGCTGGCCCTCGGTGACGCGCTCGCAGTGGCGATAATGAGCGCAAAAGGTTTCACGAAAGACGATTTCGCCGCAGCCCACCCCGGCGGGACCCTGGGCCGCAAGCTGCTCACGCACGTGCGCGATGTCATGCGCGCGGGCACGAACGCCCCGCGTATTGGCCACCAAGCCACGCTCATGGACGGCATGCTCGAGATGACGCGGGGACGCATGGGCATGACTGCCGTCCTCGACGACGCCGGCGTCGTCGTGGGGGTTTTCACCGACGGCGACCTGCGCCGCAACATCGAAAAAGGCACGGACATGCGCTCGACCCGGATCGATGAAGTCATGACTCGGAATCCGCGCACCATCGGGCCGGACCGCCTCGCGGCCGAGGCTGTCGAGATCATGGAGCGCAACAAAGTGAATCAGCTGCTGGTCATTGACGACCGCCAGCAGCTGGTTGGCGCCCTGAACATGCACGACCTGTTCCGGG
>JAQBFV010000064.1:0-4253 GCA_032123035.1 Betaproteobacteria bacterium
CTTCACGATTCACGATTCACGATTCACGATTCACGATTCACGATTCACGATTCACGATTCACGATTCACGATTCACGATTCACGATTCACGATTCACGATTCACGATTCACGGATTTGATCGGCGTTTATCTGCGGCTAAGAATGTTTTTTAGCCGGCGGCTGATTCTACGCATGAACGCGCGGCTCGCCCGGGCCGAACAGGTTCGAGACACAGCGATTGCACAGGGCCGGGTGTTCGTTGCTGGCTCCAACGTCCGCCCGATAGTGCCAGCATCGCCCGCACTTCTGATGCGCGCTCGGGCTCACCCGCAACCTCACATCGGGCAGCGCGGTGGCAGCCGCGTCCGGGTGGCTCCCGTCCGCCACCCGCGCCTGGGACGTGATGAACACGAAGCGCAGATCGTCGCCAAACGAATCCAGGAACGCCCGGCTATCCCCATTGGCATAGAGCTCCACCTCTCCTGCGAGCGACGAGCCGATCTTGCCGGCCACCCGCAGTTCCTCCAGGCGCCTCAACACATCGGAGCGCAACTCGCGCAGCTTGCCCCAGCGCGTGCGCAGCGCCTCGGCGTCGCCCGGCAGCCGGAACTCGTACCAGGTCTGCTCGAACACGCTCTGATCCCCGCCGCTCAAAATCTCCCAACCCTCCTGCGCCGTAAACGACAGAATCGGGGCGAGCAGGCGCGTCAGTGAATGCGTGATGTGGTAGAGCGCATTCTGCGCGGAGCGCCGCGCGCGCGAGTCGGCCGGAGCGGTGTAGAGCCGGTCCTTGAGGATGTCCAGGTAGAAGCCCCCTAGCTCCTCGGAGCAGAACGTCTGCAGCTTCTGCGTGAGCAGATGAAACTCGTAGCTGCCGTAGTGGCCCGCCGCCGCTGGGTCCTTGACGCCGGACTCGGAGGGCACCATCTCGCGCTGCAGGTCATGCGTCATGACCCATGCGTAGCGGTCGATCTCGAGCCATTCATCGACCGGCAGCCTGTTGCGGGCCGGGTCGAAATCGGCGAGGTTCGCGAGCAGGAAGCGCAGAGTGTTGCGGATGCGACGGTAGGATTCCACCACGCGCTTCAGGATCTCGCGCGAGATCGAGAGCTCGCCGGAGTAATCGGTCGATGCCACCCACAGCCGCAGAATGTCGGCACCGAGCTCATCCATGACCTCCTGCGGGGCAATCACGTTGCCCTTCGACTTGCTCATCTTGTGACCCGAGCCGTCCACCACGAATCCGTGCGTGAGCAACGCGGCATAGGGCGATATGCCGTCCATCATGCACGACACGAGCAGCGACGAATGGAACCAGCCGCGGTGCTGATCGGAGCCTTCGAGATAGAGGTCCGCGGGAAACGCACTCGACGATTCATGCGAGCCTCGCAGCACCGTGAAATGCGTTGAGCCCGAGTCGAACCACACGTCGAGCGTATCTTTCACTTTCTCGTATTGCGCTGCGTCCGTGCCGAGCAGCTCTTCGGCTTCCAGCGCCTGCCAGGCCTCGATGCCGCCCGCCTCCACGCGCTTCGCCACCTGCTCGAGCAGGTCGAGCGCGCGCGGGTGCAGCTCGCTCGTGTCCTTGTGGATGAAGAACGGCATCGGCACGCCCCACTGGCGCTGGCGCGAGAGCGTCCAGTCCGGGCGGTTGGCGATCATGCCATGCAGGCGCGCCTTGCCCCACGCCGGGAAGAATTTCGTCGCTTCCACACCGCGCAGCGCCGTTTCGCGCAACGGCTCGGCCGGCTTCACACCCTTGTAGCCCGGCACCTCATCCATGCCCGCAAACCACTGCACCGTCGCGCGCAGGATGACGGGCGTCCTGTGGCGCCAGCAGTGCATGTAGCTGTGGACGTGATTGGCATCCCGCGCGAACAGCACCCCGCGCTCCTCCAGCGTCTTCACGATCTTGGGGTTGGCACGCCAGATCATCTCGCCGCCGAAGAGCGGCAGGCTGGCCGCGAACTTGCCGTCGCCCGTCACCGGGGTGAGGATTTCCTCGTCCTTCATGCCGTAGGCGCGACACGACTGGAAATCCTCGACGCCGTAGGCGGGCGCGGAGTGCACGATGCCCGTGCCGGTATCGAGCGTGACATAGTCGCCGAGGTAAACTGGCGAGAGCCGGTCGTAGAACGGGTGCCGGAAGCCGATGCGCTCGAGCGCTGCCCCCTTGCACTCGCCGAGAACCTCACGCGCCTCGAGGCCAAAGCGCTTCAGGCAGGCCTCCCGCAACTCCGCTGCGAGAATCAGCAGGCCGCGCTCCGTCTCGACGAGACAGTACGTGATTTCCGGGTGGACGTTCAGCGCCTGGTTGCCGGGCAGGGTCCACGGCGTCGTGGTCCAGATGACTGCGTAGCCCGGTTTCTGTGGCAATGCGCCAAGGCCGAATGCCGCCGCAACTTTCTCCGGCTCGGCAAAGGGAAACCCGACGTCGATCGCGACGTCCTTCCGGTCCTCGTACTCCACTTCGGCCTCGGCGAGCGCTGAGCCGCAGTCGAAACACCAGTTGACGGGTTTGAGGCCGCGGTAAACGTAGCCCTTCTTGAGCAGGATGCCGAGCGCGCGGATCTCGTCGGCCTCATTTTTGAACGCCATCGTGAGATAGGGATGGTCCCAGTCGCCGAGCACGCCGAGGCGTCGGAAATCGGGCTTCTGGCGCTCGATCTGCTGCGCCGCGTACGCGCGGGACAGGCGCTGCGTCTCCCTCGCGGACACGTTCTTGCCGTGCTCCTTCTCGATCTGGATCTCGATCGGCATACCGTGGCAGTCCCAGCCCGGCACGTAGGGCGCGTCAAACCCGGACAGCGTCTTGCTCTTGACGATGATGTCCTTGAGGATCTTGTTGACCGCGTGGCCGATGTGGATGTCGCCGTTCGCGTACGGCGGGCCGTCGTGCAGAACGAAGCGCGGTGCGCCCCGGCGCGCCTGCCGGATGCGCTCGTAGAACCCGCGCTCATCCCAGTGCTTCAGCATCAGCGGCTCGCGCTTGGCGAGATCACCGCGCATCGGGAATTTCGTATCGGGCAGGTTGAGTGTTTTCTTGTAATCAGCCATGCAAAAACATTAACCGCAATGACGCAAAGGCGCCAAGCAGGCGCAAAGGAGACTATAAATTGTTGACGACACGCTTGATGCCTTTCTTCATAACTTCGGCATTGAAATTGAGCAAAAGTCCCAACCGTAATCCGTTTACCTTCAAGTAGGTCAGCATTTGTGCAATATGCACCGGTTCAATCTTATCTACCGCTTTGAGCTCTACAATTAATTCGTCTTCGATCAATATATCGAGACGATAAGCATTGGGAACATCGAGTTCCTTGTATCGGATCGGGACGGAAACTTGTTCTTTGACTGACAATCCATGCCGCCGGAGTTCCCACGCCAAACATTGCTGATACGCGGACTCAAGCAGCCCTGGTCCCAGCACCTGATGAACTTCGATAGCACACCCAATTACCGTGTTGCTTAGCCGATTAAGCTCTTCTTCGGATTTCATTCTCAGGATTACTTTGCGCTACCTTTGCGTCTTTGCGTCTTTGCGGTTTCGAAGTAGCGTCGCGCGTTTTCGACATCGCGCGCGATCTGCCTCGTCAGGATCGCGAGATCGGCATACTTCTCCTCGTCGCGGAGTTTGTGATGGAAATCGATGCGCAGATGGCGCCGGTAGAGGTTCTCGTCGAAATCGAACAGGTGCACTTCGAGCACTGGCGCGCCCTGCACCTTGACCGTCGGCCGCACCCCAAGGCTGGCCACGCCCCTTAGAGGCTGGTGCCCCACGCCAGCCACGGCCACAGCGAATATCCCCGTGAGCGGTGGGCGGTTGTGCTTCATCTGCACGTTCGCGGTCGGAAAACCCAGTTTCTGCCCGAGGCCGTCGCCGCGCACGACACGTCCGCTGATCGAATAGGGACGCCCCAGCAGCTCGCGCGCGCGGTCGAGTTCTCCGGCCGCGAGCGCGCTGCGCACCGCCGTGCTGGACACACGTTTGCCTTCAAGCGTCACGCTGGGCAGCGCAGCCACCTCGAACCCGAACCGGGGCGCTACCTGCTTGAGCATGACGAAGTCGCCGGCGCGGCGGGCGCCGAAACGGAAATCATCGCCAACCAGCACCCAGCGCGCGCCGAGACCGCGCACGAGGATTCGATCGATGAACTCGTCGGCCGCAATCTGCGCGAAGGCGTAGTTGAAACGGCAAATATGAACGCGGTCCACGCCGCAGCCTGCCAGCAGCTCCAGCTTTTCCCCGCAGCGAGGTAAGCCGGGTTGGCGC
>JAQBFV010000065.1:0-3471 GCA_032123035.1 Betaproteobacteria bacterium
AAGGTCGTGGACTTCATCGGTTCCTCGCTCACGCTCATCGCCGCGCAGCGGCGCGACATCCTGCACGCGCGGCGCGAGCTGGAGCCCGAGTTGACCGCCCAGCAGCGCAAGCTGAACGAGCTGCAGCAATTGCGCCAACTGGAGCAGCGCACCGTGATCGTCACCATCGAAGCCCCCGCCGCCGCGCAGGCGGAGCTGCACCTGACCTACATGCTTCCCGGCGCCACGTGGGAGCCCGCGCACGAACTGCGCGCGCAGGGTCACGACCCCAAGGCGGCGGCGATCAGCTCTTTTGCCGTCGTCACGCAAACGACCGGCGAGGACTGGGATGGCGCGACGCTGGCGTTCTCCACGCAGTCGCCCGTCGAGACGATCCGCATCCCGGAACTCGAAGGGCTGCTGCTCGGCGGCACGCTCGTGCCCGCCGCGGTGGCGCAACCGAAGATCTCGTCGTTCAGCAAGGCCCAGGTGACCTACGCGGAGCAGAACGGCCTCTGGTTCGGCGCCAACAACCCCGGCGGCGACCTCAATGACTTCCTCGGCAACGTGACGCGCCAGCAGGACGTGCAGGGCCGCGCCGCCTCGACCTTCCGCAAACTCCAGACGCGCGGAACCACCGCGCACTTCAGCGGACTCAGCTCGCCGCGCATCCGCTCCGACGGCCGCCCCGTGCGCGTGCCGATCGCCACCGTCGAACTGACGGCCCAGGGCAGCGTCGTCGCCGCGCCGCAGGTGTCGCTGAACGCCGTGCGCACGCTGAAGATGCGCAACACCGGCACCCAGCCGCTGCTGCCCGGTGCGTTGTCGCTCTTCCACGACGGTGCGTTCCTCGGCGTGACGGATGTCGACTTCGTCGCGGGCGGCGAGGAGTTCGCCGTTTTCCTCGGCGTGGCCGACCGCATCAAGCTGACGCGCATCCTCGACCGCAAGAGCAGTTCGCTGGTGCGCGGGCGGCGCACGCGCATGCAGGTGGCGTTCGAGATCACGGTGCAGAACCTCGCGGCCGAACCCGCTGCGCTCGCCCTATCCGACCGCATCCCCGTCTCCGAGAACAAAGAGGTCAAGGTGTCCGGCGTGAACATCGAGCCGGACGCGAAGCCGGACTCGCAGGGCCTGCTGGCGTGGAATCTCAACCTCGCCGCGGGCGAGAAGAAGACGCTGCGCATCGCCTACACGATCGAGTATCCGCCCGAGATGCTGCACGTGCAGCGCGAAGCCGCCGCGCCCGCCGCCGCCGGCGAGGCGCAGGTGATGCAGCAGATCGACGACCTCGAAGCGGCGTTCTAGCGTGAGTTTATTTTGCGAGCGGTGCTTGACTGCTCTAAGGCATTACAACGCAGCCGGTTACGATGCAAGTTAGTTGTATACACTAAGGCCATCGAGTTTGAACGGTTTCTTGTGCATGTCCATGAGCTTCAGACCGTCCATTAAGCGGGTCTGATCATCCGTCATCTCCTCGATCTGTCGAGTGGCCTTGGGTGTGCCGCGTTTACCGGTCATTTCGAGTAGCGTTGTCAACCTGATGTTGTTCAATGTGTCGAGCAACGTGTCAAGCGTGCCGGTGAAGTCGGCCTTCATTCTGGCTTCTCGCCATATCAGCGAGGCCAGCAGATAGCCCATGATACAGGAGAAGTAATGCACCCTGATCTTTTGATCGGTCCAGTGGAACTCTGGCGTCACGGCCAGGTGATAAGGGTTCTTAATGTTCTTGAACGCGTGCTCAACGGTTGACTGCCCGTGGAATGCGGAGACGATGGCGTCGCTGCTCCACTCATGACGGTTCGTCATCAGGATACGGAAGCCGAGTTCGTCCTCCAACTGATCGAGATGCTTCTTGCTGGTTCTGTACGTCAGGGAAAACTGGCCATCGCCGAGTTCGGCAAGATCATAGGCCAGCAGGTCTTTCATAAACTGTCCCTGAAGCAGACTGTCTATCGTTTCGACCAACTGTTCGCGAGTTCGCTTTTTGGTTCTGGGGTTGGCCAGGCTTCGCTGTATCTTCCCCAATGTCAGTTTCCTTTTCTTCAATGCCTGATAGATCCCGCGTAACTGGCCGGTCTTGAGCTTCTCGCTGATGAAAACGACAACGGTCCTTTCCTCCCCCCATATGAGCCGCTTATCGCGATAGAGCGAGAGGGTCTTGTCGCCTGCCTCGACAGGTGCCGACTGCGCCTCGGCATCTTGAATCAGATCCGTGTGTTGGGAGGGGGTCAATGCGCCGACATAGTGGAGGCCCAGGCGAGCCACGATTGCCATGTTCTGCTTGGAGTTGCATCCCCGGTCAAAGACCAAGGTGTGCTTCTCCAGATCCATGTTCAGATCTTTCATGCGCCGCTTGATGCGGCCGACGACTTGCCGGAAAACCGTCGAGTCGCTCATGTTGCCTCTATAGGTGTGATGGAAAAGTGGGATGAAATCCCGACGCGTCACCACCAGGGCCAGGCCGACCTGTCGGAGGTCATGGCGCTTCTGTTTGTTTCTTGCACGTTGGGCAATGTCACAGCGGGTATTCTCTGTGTCCACGAAGGTGTAGAAGTTCGTCGTATCGTAAAACAACGTGTCGTCCCCAAGGTCGTAATGCTGTTGAAGGTTGCGCAACAGATCCAGCTCGGCCTTTTCAATAGCGTCCTCGGGCAGGCAGTCCATCTGATCCCAGAAGTGCTGACTGTCGACTTTGGACAAGCTGAGGCGAAGCAGGTATTCCAGCGAGGCCGTTTGGGCCCATGTCCACCACCCACGCTTGCTCGTCGGCATGCACACCCGACCTATTCCCGCCAACAGCAACGTAGCCCCAACGGTCAGGTTGTTGCGCAAGGGCTTGTCGGGCCAGTAGGCCCGTTGGGAATGCACGTAGCGGTTGATGACGCTGACCACATCCAGATTACGGGCAACCACGAGAAGGGCCGCCACCGCGCCGTGCGAATGGGATTTGACTTTCAGTCTTTCTCCGATGCCCTTCTGCAGCCGTCTGAGCAGGCTCTCGGCCTTGCCGAGATACTCCAGCACAATGGGCCGAGGCTTTCCGTTCACGCGCCGCGACTCGACGATGTACCAGTATTTGTGCCCCCGGGACATCTTCGACTGAATCGTAGCCATATCGCACCTCCAGTATCAGTGTATACTGCTTCACCACAACGCTCTTAGCATGTCAGTATTCTGCACTATTGCAGGATATATGCAAGACTTATTTCCGTTTTCTGCAATATATATTCAGTGTATACGCAACATCACGACAGAAAAACAGCCGCAACGTGTTGACCTGGAACTCGTTGCGGCTTAAGCTCTCACTGTTTTTTGGTCAGCGCAAAATAAACTCACGCTAGTGCAGGGCAGAGACTCCACGGGCCAACTTGGAACCGCTTGATCTCTGACGACAAAGCTCATCAAATTGGCTCCTCGCCACTCAGAATCTCAACAGGAGATGTCGATAGCGATGCCGGCGTCGACCCGGTACTCGATATGAGGAACTCG
>JAQBFV010000066.1:0-2833 GCA_032123035.1 Betaproteobacteria bacterium
GGACGGGCAACTCCTTCGGCTCGAAAGATGTTTCGGCTGTCGATAACGGCCAGATTGTATCGGTCGACCTGAACTCCGCGGCCCTCAGCGATCTCAATACAGCTCGCGGTGGTCTGTTCGCGGTGGGCGGCGCGCTGACTACCATTGCGGGGACCTCCAACCAATACATCTTTGGATATTCTTCGACCGGCACCCGCCAACTGGTGCTCGATCTCGGCGAGCCCAGATATCCTGACATGCCCCAAGGGGCTTTTGTCCTACTCACTCCCTGACAGGGCGGGGTTTGACGAAGAAGCGAAGGCAGTGGTTCGTTTCGGGCAGACGCGGGGACAACGCGTTCATCTGCACGCACAATCTTTGCATCGCCTGCGTGTAACGCGGTGCACTTAATTGATCTAAGTGGACCTCAATGGTGTCGCATGCCACGCGGATGTCGCCACTCCCTTCAAGGATCGCTCGGATCAGGCCGCGGCCTTCCGTCTCGCTGTTGCTATACGTCATGCCAAGCATCTCGTACAGTCGCGTCTCGATCTCATACGCACCCAGCTTGATCGTGTCCGTGAACAGCTTGCGCTCGTAACTCAATTTCACCACATCCCGATCCGACGCCTCCACCAATCGAATCTTCCGCGGGGTCGCGCCGCGTTCAGCTCGGGCAGTGTCGTACTCGGTCGATAACTTCGCGACCTCACTGGCTTGCGCACGACTGCGGCAAGTGAGACATTCGCAATCCGACTGCTCGCATGGAGACGGCGAAGCATCGGACGACTTACCCTCCGTAGGATCGTTCGTTGCCTTCTCCTCCGACTTCAAGATCAAGCGGGCGTACTTCGCTTGAGCGCGCACGAAGCGGCTGCGCACCGACGCCACTTGGCGATCCAGTTCCCGCCACTGCGGGTTCACCACCAGGCGATCCGCATCATCCAACTCCACCGAGTAATCCACTAACACATCCAACGCATATTCCGTTCGCATGTACTTGAACCAATTCTCTTGGCTCCAGCGGTGGAACATCCACCACGCTAACTCCGCTGCCGGCAAGTCCGCCGCACCGACGTCCTGATCCAACGCTTCCCATGTCAACTGACCCGACGCCAACACGTGCGTTTGACCGCCGTTCTTCTTCTTGACCGCCACCAACCGCAGACGCGGCCAGCCTGCCTGCTCAAAGACCGTCTCCGCCAACTCGTAATGCACCGCCGCCTGACCAGGGACTGGGAACGTGGCCTCCGCGAATTCGCTGTCCGCCAACGGCTCGTAAGGCCCCTTGCGGTACGTCATGAAGTCGAAGTTCAAGCTCAACAAATCGTCAAACAACTCGCGGCTCCAACCCTCGCGGTCGAACACGATCCGCACTCGGCGGTCGCCAACCACGCGGCGGATTTCAGGTAGCACGCTGTCGCGCAACGTCTCGCGGAAACTGCTGTCCACCGATTCGTGAACCACCAACAGGGGCTGACCGTGGGCCTGATGCACCCAGTAATCGGTTTCGGCCCGCAGCACCCGTTTCAAGCGGCTGACGTGGGTTTTGCCGATCCGATGCTGGCCGTGATAGGCTCGCACATGGCCGTCGACATAGAGCGTGGCCAGAGCCGATGGCTGTTGTTCGGCGCGGCGGCGAGCCAACCGGCGATGCCACTCGGCCGCTTGCCCGCGTTGGGCGATTTCGTTCAGCTTGCGGCGGATCGTTTTGACTTCGGCGGCGCGGGGCAACCCCAGCACGCGGCCTAAGCCAGACGGGTCATGGTGTTTGATTTGTTCGGGCCGCTTGATCCGTACCAAGGCCATCACCACCAGCGTCCAGACCAGACTCCGCAGACCATACCAACCATTTTTCAGCCGGCCATACACGGCTCGTGCTTCTTCCAGCAGGTGCGTCTCTTCGAGCAACGCCAAGCCCAACAACGCACCCGCGTTCGGCACGCCATCGGCGGATTGAAACTCAACCGGTGCCTCTTCGATCAACCCCAGCGCCGTACACGCGCGGTCCAGGGGCGAGGCGTAGGGGATGCTGGTCGCTTCGATCGCTTGTGTTTCAATCGTTTGCGATTCAATGACTTGCGGCTCGATGACTTGTGCTTCGATCTTTTGCACTGCGGGCGGTTGCACTGCGGGCGGTTGCAGTCTACCGTCATCGTCTGCCAGCGGCAAAGGTTGCTGATTGTCGAGCGGGGAGCGAACTGGAACGCCCTGCTCTTTCAAGATGCGTCGCACGGTGGAGTCGCTGATGCCAAGTTGTGTGGCGACGTCGTAGGAACTTTTCCCCTTTCGATAGAGTTGGACAATTCCAGCAGCCAGCGTTGGCGTTCGAATGGATTTAGGTCCGGATTTTTCGGGGAACAACCCAGCGATTCCAAGTTGCCGAAACTTGCTTCGCAAGCGGGAGAAGTTTCGCAGGTGAAGTTCAAAGGTGCGGCAAACATCTTTGACTTTAGCGACACCCGCCTCGACCAACTGGATGCCACAAAAGCGGTGCAAGATTGGATCGTCGAGGGGATAACAATAGAAGGGCGTTTGGTCGATGAAGACCGCGCGAAGGCCATCGAGATCGAGAAACCACGCTCGTCGATTGATCGATACGGCACCCTGGGGCAGCGCCAAGTCCTTTACGAACCCGAGTTCAGTCTGTGACATCCGTGTCCCTCACGCTCAGGGGGAACCAATCAAAAACTTCGGACATCAATCAGACGCGCTGGCCCCAGCAAGAATTCCAAAAATCCTCAAAAAAACAGAGATATATGTCAGTTCATCTGGACTCAAGGACGCCACGCACGTGATCGACAACGTGGCGGTTCCGACCACGCTGCGATTGCTGGCTCAACTGCGCGCCCGC
>JAQBFV010000067.1:0-5549 GCA_032123035.1 Betaproteobacteria bacterium
CAGGCAGACGAAAAGGCCGAGGGCGACTTCTGGGCGGACCTCAAGCAGCACAGCGTGACGCTTTCGGAGCAGGGCCACGAGCACGCCGAGGAACTGATGGCTGAGGCGGGGCTGCTTATGCCGGGCGCCAGCCTCTACGACCCCGGCAACATCGTCCTGATGCACCACCTGCATGCGGCGCTGAGGGCGCATTCTCTGTTCCACCGCGACCAGCAGTATGTCGTCCAGAACGGCGAGATCATCATCGTTGATGAGTTCACGGGGCGGCTGATGCCGGGCCGGCGTTGGTCCGAGGGGTTACACCAAGCCGTTGAGGCCAAGGAAGGACTAGAGATCCAGCGCGAGAACCAGACGCTGGCAACGATCACTTTCCAGAACTACTTCAGGATGTACCGCAAGCTTGCCGGAATGACCGGGACTGCCGATACCGAAGCCTACGAGTTCCAGCAGATCTACGGCCTGGAAACCGTGGTGATTCCGACGCACATGCCGATGATCCGCGACGACCGCATGGACCAGGTCTACCGCACGTCGCGCGAGAAATACCAGGCGATCATCAACGACATCAAGGACTGTTACCAGCGCGGTCAGCCGGCGCTGGTTGGCACGACGTCTATCGAGAATTCGGAATTACTGTCGGGCATGCTCAAGCAGGAGGACCTGCCGCACAATGTCCTCAACGCCAAGCAGCACGCTCGCGAAGCCGAGATCGTGGTGCAGGCAGGACGGCCCAAGATGGCCACCATTGCCACAAACATGGCCGGTCGCGGCACTGACATTGTCCTGGGCGGCAACCCCGAACCCGAAATCAACGCAACGCTGGCGGACCCGGCGCTCGACGAGGCCACCAAGAAAAAGAAAGTGGAGGACATGCGCTTCGAGTGGCAGAAACTGCACAACCAGGTGGTTGCGGCGGGGGGGCTGCACATCATTGGTACCGAGCGGCATGAGTCGCGCCGGATCGATAATCAGTTACGTGGCCGTTCGGGGCGTCAGGGCGATCCGGGGTCGAGCCGCTTCTACCTTTCGCTCGAAGACCCGCTGCTCAGAATATTCGCCTCCGACCGGGTCGCGGCCATCATGGACCGGCTCAAGATGCCGGACGGCGAGGCAATCGAGCACCCGTGGGTGACGCGTTCCATCGAGAACGCCCAGCGCAAGGTCGAGGCTCGCAATTTCGACATTCGCAAGCACCTGCTCGAGTATGACGATGTGGCGAACGATCAGCGCAGGGTGATCTATCAGCAGCGCAATGAGCTGCTGGACACGGGCGACGTGACCGAAACGATCACGGCAATGCGTACCGACGTCGTCAACAGCTATATCGGCCAGCATATCGTGGCCGGGGGCATGGAAGAGCAATGGGACATCGCGGGTCTCGAAAGAACGCTCGACGCTGAGATTCAGCTGAAGCTACCGATCCAGCAATGGCTGAAGGACGAGCCCGAGCTCGATGAGCAGGAGCTGCACGCCCGTATCGTCGCGGCGGCGCACGAGCGCTATCGTGATCGTACTGCCGTGGTCGACCGTGAGGTAATGAGTCAGTACGAGCGCGGGATCATGCTGCAAAGCCTGGACAGCCACTGGCGCGAGCACTTGACGGCGCTCGACCACCTGCGCCAGGGCATTCATCTGCGCAGTTACGCCCAGAAGAACCCGAGCCAGGAATACAAGCGCGAGGCCTTCGAGCTGTTCTCCCTGCTGCTCGAGATGGTGAAGGCCGAGGTCACGCGGATTCTGATGACGGTCCAAATCCGCAGTGCCGACGAGCTGGCGGAGGTGGAGGAGCCAGAGATTCCACAGAATATCCAGTTTCAGCATGCTGAATTCGGGAGGGGATCGGAAGCTGCCACGCAGGCCGAGGAGGAAGGCGATGTGGCGGTGCTGGAAAAGGCGCAGCAGCCCTTCGTCCGCGAGGGCCAGAAAGTCGGGCGCAACGACCCGTGTCCCTGCGAGTCCGGCAGGAAATACAAGCACTGCCATGGCAGGCTCACCTGACGGTGACCCTGCCATACCAAGAGCCGATGTAGGAACTCAGCCGCCAGGGCGCCAGGTTTCTTTTTGGTTTCCAGAGCGGCGGACCACAGTCCCGACTGTTCCGCGCTCCCCGATATAATCGGCGCTAGGCCATTCTGATCCGCCCGGAAACCAATGCCCGTCAACCTGAAGCTTCCCGACCTTCAGCATTTGCGGCCTGTCAACGGGGTGAGTCTCGGCGTGGCGGAGGCCGGGATCGGAAAGCCCGGCCGCAAGGACCTGCTGGTGATCAGGCTCGAAGACGGTTCGCACGCAGCGGCGGTATTCACGCAAAACCGTTTCTGCGCGGCGCCTGTCGTCGTGGCCCGGCAGCATCTCACGATGCTTGACCCGGGTGCATCGATTCGGGCGCTGGTCGTCAACACCGGTTGTGCCAATGCCGGCACCGGTAAAGAGGGCGTGGGTGCGGCGCGCCAGACCTGCGCCCATCTCGCAACACTGCTCGGATGCTCTTCGGCGCAGGTATTGCCGTTTTCCACCGGCGTGATAATGGAGCCGCTCCCCGTCGAGAAGATCGGGGCCGGCCTGGCCGGCTGTGTCGCGGATCTGCGCGAGGGCAATTGGCTTGCGGCCGCGGAGGCCATTATGACGACGGATACCCTGCCCAAGGCGGCCTCACGCCAGGTCAGCGTCGGTGGCCAGACGGTGACGGTTACCGGCATCGCCAAGGGCGCGGGCATGATTCATCCCAATATGGCGACCATGCTGGCCTTCATCGCAACCGATGCGCCGTTGTCGCGGCCGCTGGTGCGCGCCGCAGCGGCTCATGCGGCAAACCATTCCTTCAACTGCATCACGGTAGACGGCGATACGTCGACCAACGACGCCCTGGTGCTGATCTCGACCGGCCAGGCTTCTCTGCCGGAAATCGGAGATGCGAAAAGCGCTGAGTACCAGGAGCTGCTGCAGGGCGTCACCCTCGTGGCGGCCGAACTCGCGCAAGCAATCGTTCGTGACGGCGAAGGCGCAACCAAGTTCATCACCATACGAATCGAAGGCGGGCGCAAGGACGAGGAGTGCCGCCGCGTCGCCTATGCCATCGCGCATTCGCCGCTCGTAAAGACTGCTTTTTTTGCGTCTGATCCCAATCTCGGCCGGATCCTGGCGGCGGTGGGCAATGCTGGGATCTCCGATCTCGCGGTCGACCAGATCGACGTCTATCTTGACGACGTCTTGGTGGCGAAGAACGGCAGCCGTCATTCCGGCTACCGAGAAGCTGACGGTAAGCGCGTGATGGAGCAACCGGAAATTACGATTCGCGTCATGCTGAACCGTGGCGACGCTGCGGCCATCGTCTGGACTTGCGATCTGTCGCACGATTACGTCACCATCAACGCAGAATACAGGACGTGAAAAGCTGAACCACAAAGGACACTAAGGACCCGAAGGTTCGATACAAGAGGCAAAGGGAAAAGCCCGGCTCTTGTCTTCCTTTGTGTCCTTTGTGTCCTTTGTGTCCTTTGTGTCCTTGGTGGTTTAAGATTCTGAACTCATGACTGATGCGACCAAATTAATCAAGCAGACGGAAGGGCTGCTCGCACGGCTGGAGCAGCTACTGCCGCGCGATGCCGCACCGACGGATTGGAGCGTCTCGATCGCCTATCGCTGGAGAAAGGGCAACGGCCGCGGCCACATCGAGCCCGTCCGGCACGTGCATCGCATCAGCCTGAAGGACCTTCAGGGCATCGACGCGCAAAAGGAGCTGGTCGAGCAGAACACACGCCAGTTCGTGGAGGGCCACCCTGCCAACAACGTGCTGTTGACGGGCGCGCGCGGCACGGGCAAGTCATCTCTCATCAAGGCGCTGCTGAACAAGTACTCGTCCCGCGGCCTGCGGCTGATCGAGGTCGACAAGAAAGATCTGATCGACCTGCCGGACATCGTCGACCGCATCTATCAGCGCCCGGAGCGCTTTCTCCTATATTGCGATGACCTCTCCTTCGAGGCCGATGAGCCAGGGTTCGTGGCGCTCAAGGTGGTGCTGGACGGGTCGATCGCGGCTGCCTCGGAGAACTGCGTTATCTACGCGACGTCCAACCGGCGCCACCTGATGCCGGAGTACATGGATGAAAATCTCGGCTACCGCCATGTCGGCGAGGAGATTCACCCGAGCGAGACATCGGAGGAAAAGATATCGCTCTCCGAACGCTTCGGCCTTTGGGTCTCGTTCTATTCCTTCGATCAGGACGACTATCTGCGCATCGTCGCAATTTGGCTCGAGCACTTCAAGGTGCCCGGCGCGCGCGCGGAGCCGGTGCAGCGTGCCGCGCTTCAATGGGCGCTGCAACGGGGCTCACGCAGCGGGCGCGTGGCTTGGCAGTTCGCGCGTGACTGGGCGGGAAGGGAAAGGATGAAGGCGCAAAGCAAAAGGCGGAAGTGAGAACCGCCCGTCATCCCGCGTCCCCGATCCCTCATTCCTCCGACCGAGTCGAAGTTGCCGCCGCGGTGATCACCCGCGCGGACGGCAGCTTTCTGCTGGGCCAGCGCCCGGCGGGAAAAGCCTATGCCGGCTACTGGGAATTCCCTGGTGGGAAGGTAGAGACAGGCGAATCGCCGCCGGCGGCGCTCACGCGCGAGCTGCACGAGGAGCTCGGCATTGACGTCGAACTTGCCTATCCCTGGCTGACCAGAAATTACGACTACGAGCACGCTGCGGTCCGCCTGCGCTTCTTTCGCGTGGTCCGATGGTCGGGCACGTTGCACGGGCGCGAGAACCAGATCTTTTCATGGCAGTCGCCCGCCGCTGTCCACGTCGCGCCGCTCCTTCCCGCCAATGCACCGATCATGCGCGCACTCCGCTTGCCGCCGGTCTACGGAATAAGCTATGCCAGCAATCTCGGGCGGGAAGGGTTTGTGCGCCGCCTCGAGCAGGCGCTCGCGGGGGGCCTCAGGCTTCTCCAGGTGCGGGAGAAGCAGATGCCGGAAGAGGACCTCACGCGCTTGCTGGCGCATGTCATGCGGCTCGCGCACGGTTATGATGGTGCACGCGTGCTGTTGAACGGCAACGTCGAGCTGGCGCAGCGGGCCGGCGCTGATGGGATTCACCTTACCGCTGGGCAGCTCATGCAGCTTGACCGGCGACCCGCGCTCGAGCTTGTGGGCGCTTCCTGTCACGACGAACGCGAACTCGCCCGAGCAGCGGCAATGGGGGCAGACTTCGTTGTTTTGGGCCCTGTGAGGGCTACGCCAAGCCATCCCGAAGCACCCGGCATCGGATGGGACCGATTCGCAAACCTGGTCGCCGAATATCCACTGCCGGTCTACGCTTTGGGGGGGCTGAACCGCTCCGACATTGAAACAGCGTGGCATGTGGGCGCTCATGGTGTAAGCATGATGCGCGGCGCCTGGCCGCCGGCCTGAGGCCCGTGTTCAATGTTCCAAGTTCAACGTTCCACGTTCCAAGCGGGGAACTTGGTATTCGTGAATCGTCCAACTTTGCTTGAACCTTGAACCTTGAACCTTGAACCTTGAACCTTGAACCTTGAACCTTGAACCTTGAACCTTGAAACCGG
>JAQBFV010000068.1:0-11768 GCA_032123035.1 Betaproteobacteria bacterium
GGAACACGTCCCGTCAGGTTGAAAGTCATCGGGGCACTGCCGGCGGGCGTCTACCGTCAGCGTTTAGGCGTCATGGACATTGCGTCGGCTCAATGGCGGCTCGCGCAGCTCGGCCGGCTAAATCGCGTCGCACTCCGCCTCAAGCCGGGAACCGATGTCCAGGCTTTCCGCCGGGAACTGGACGCGCTGCTGCCGGCCGGCGTGCAGGCGGTAACACCCGAGAGAGAAGGCGAACAGGGCGCCGCCCTCACCCGCGCCTATCGCCTCAACCTCGATATGCTGGCGCTCATCGCCCTCTTTACCGGCGCGTTCCTGGTTTTCTCTTCCCAGGTGCTGGCGCTACTGCGCCGCCGCTCGCAGTTTGCGTTGCTGCGCGCAATGGGGCTAACGCGCGTCGGCCTCGCGGGGTATCTCGTGGCCGAAGGTGCAGCGGTGGGTATCATTGGCGCGGCGCTCGGCGTCGTGGCCGGTTATGCACTCGCGCGCTCCGCATTGTTCCTGGTCGGCGCAGACCTCGGCGCGGGTTACTTCCGCAGCATCGTAGCGGACCTTGCCGTCGAGCCCCGAGTCCTGGCCGCGTTCTTCGCACTGGGCGTTCTCTTTGCCGTGCTCGGCACGCTCGCACCGGCATGGGAAGCGGCTCATCGGGCACCCGCGCGCGCACTGCGCGCCGGAGATGAGGAGGAGTCGCTCGAACACCTGCGTTCGCCAGCGGCGGGCCTGGGCGCCCTGGCTGCAGGCCTGCTGCTAACGCTCGCCCCCGCCGTCAACGGACTGCCTATTGCCGGTTACGCCGCAATTGCATTCATTCTGCTCGGCGCAGTCCTGTTGATGCCGCGGTTCGCGGCCGCGTTGTTTGGGCGCTTGCCGGTGCCGGACGGCGCACCGTCCGCCGTCGCGATCGCTCAGCTCAAGGCCACGCCCCGGCGTTCTGCCATCAGCATCGCAGCAATCGTCATCAGCTTCAGCTTCATGGTCTCGATGCTGATCATGGTGAGTTCGTTCCGCGTTTCGCTGGAAGCCTGGCTTGGCCGCATGCTTCCGGCCGACCTCTACCTGCGCGCGGCCCGTTCCGGTGAAACGGCGTTCCTCAACCCCGAAGAACAGGCGCGCATTGCATCGATACCGGGTTTCGAGCGCGTGCAATTTCTTCGCGCCCAGACCGTGCTGCTCACGCCGGAGCGTCCCGCCGTGAACCTTCACGCGAGGCCGATCGAAGCCGTCACCGCTGACAAGGTGCTGCCGCTCATCGCACCTCCACTATTGTCGCCTGCCGGCGCGCCGCCGCCGGTGTGGATCTCCGAGGTGGCATCGGACCTGCACGGCCTGCGCCAGGGCGACATATTGCGCTTGCCACTTGGCGGAAAATTCATTCTATGTACCGTCGCTGGAATCTGGCGCGATTACGCGCGGCAGAACGGGGCGATCGTAATTGACCGCGGACTCTACATCCGCTTCACCGGTGACCACCTCGCCAACGAGGCGGCGATTTGGCTGCGCGATGGTGTCAGCATCACCAACGCGCAGCAAGCCCTGCGCAGGCAACTGCCACCAGATGCCATTGTCGAAATCACCTCGACGCGCGAGATCCGCGCGTCGTCGCTGCGGATCTTTGATCGCACCTTCGCGATTACTTACGCGCTGGAGATCGCCGCGGTCGTCATCGGGCTGTTCGGCGTGGGGGCGAGCTTCGGCGCTCAGGCGCTTGCCCGCCGCCGCGAGTTCGGGGTGCTGCGCCACCTCGGCATGACACGGCAGCAGATCGGCGCGATGCTCGGTCAGGAAGGTGCAATCGTCGCCGCACTCGGCGTCGCGGCCGGACTCGTCGTGGGCTGGGTGGTGGGACTGGTCCTCATCCACGTGATCAACCGCCAGTCTTTCCACTGGAGTATGGAACTGCATATGCCATGGGCGCCTCTAGCGGGCTTCGCGGCGCTCGTCGTTGCCGCCGCCGCCCTCACCGCGGTATGGAGCGGCCGGGCTGCGATGAAAGAGGATGTCGTTCGCGCCGTTCGCGAAGACTGGTAACGACCATGAACCGCAAAGACGCAAAGACGCAAAGGATGTCGCGAAGAAAGCTGTTGATCGGTCCGCTTTGCGCAGGGTCTCTTTGCGCCTTCGCGCCTTTGCGGTTTGCTTTTGGCCAAACCGCGAGTCGTGAATCAGGCGTCAGTCGTCAGTCGTCAGTCGTCACGCAGTTCGCTCCAGTCGTGCCGGGGTATCAACTTCAATTTCCTCGGGACTCGGGGAGCCATCCCGATTTCCGGCTTGAGTGGTGGTACGTCACCGGCTGGCTTAACGAAGGAACCGGGCAGCCGCTTGGATTTCAGATCACGTTCTTTCGCGGCCGGCCCAAACTGCAGCAAGACAACCCGAGCGCGTTTACGCCGCACCAGGTCATCATTGCGCACGCCGCACTTTCCGATCCCGGGCATGGGCGGCTGATCCGCGCCCAAAGGGCCGCGCGCGCGGCGTTCGACCTCGCCGGTGCCACGCTGGACGACACGCGGGTCTGGATCGATGAATGGCGGCTTCATCAGGAAGAAAACTCCTACCGCGCGCGCATCGCGGCGCAGGAGTTTTCTTTAGAGCTGGCGTTCACGACAACCCAGCCGCCATTGTTGCAGGGTGAAAACGGATTCAGCCGAAAGGGACCGGCTCCGGAATCGGCGAGCTACTACTACAGCGTGCCCCATCTCCGCGTGAACGGAACATTAGCCCGTGGCGGGACCCAACATCGGGTCGTTGGCACCGCGTGGCTCGACCATGAATGGTCATCACAATACTTGGAAAAGGACGCAGCGGGCTGGGACTGGATCGGAATCAACCTCGCCGATGGCGGGGCGCTCATGGCTTTTCGCATGCGCGACAGACAAGGCGGCCATTTCTGGGCGGGTGGCGCACTGCGCCACGCGAATGGCCGCCTTGAGGTATTTTCGCCGGACCAAGTGCGTTTCATTCCCCGTCGTGAGTGGAAATCGCCGCGCACGGGGACGAATTATCCAGTGTCATTTTTGGTAAGAGCGGGCGCTCGCGAGTTCGCGATCGAACCGCTCTTTGACGATCAGGAAAACGACACCCGCACCTCCACCGGGGCGATCTACTGGGAAGGGGCGGTGCGGGCTTACCGTGGCGGCAACGAAGCTGGCCTGGGCTACCTGGAACTCACCGGCTACTGGCGCCCGATGAATCTCTAGCCTTTATCCGAAATAGCGTTCGACTACCCGCAAGCCGTCACTGGAGGCCGACACGCGTCTGATACGAACGGAGTGATGAGTGCTGGTGATGAAAAATGGTGATGAAAAGTAGTGATGAAGACCGTAAAAGTGCGGTACATCACCAGTACCCATCACCATTTCTCGTCACCATTTCTCATCACCAATCTTTCTCCATTGTTGTCCATTCGCCTCGCGCCCGAGCGGCAGCGCGTAGAGCACGCAATCAATTGAGTTTCGGCGGCGGGCCCGCCTGGACGGTTTCGGGTTGCTGGCCGCCCTCGTGTAACGCAAGGTTCATACCCCAGTCGGCCTTCGCCACCGCTTCGCGCAGGAGACGGGAAAAGATGTGCAGAAGCTTGGTGTCGAGCGTCATATCGATGCCGTGCCCCTCCTGCGGATGCAGGGTCAGCACCTGCGTCCCGGTGTCGCGACGCTTCCCCCGCGCCTTGACGAGCACGATTGGTGCTTCGCCAAAGGGCATGGTGCGGGGAGTTTCCTCGAACTTCTTGGAATAATTGGCCTGCCGCGCGTAGCCTTCATGCTGGATGTCGAGGACCGTGCGGCGCGTCTGGGCATCGTGCTGCTGCTGCACCGCCTGGTCCCACTCCAGCATCTGTACCAGCATCTCCCACAACCGCCTGACGAAGCGGCGTGTCAGCCAGAACCGGAACTCGCTCCCCTCGGTCGTGGAGAGACGCAGGAGAATGCGATCCTCCATCTCGTCGTAGCGCACCTGGATCTGGTGAATGGACATAACAGGGTTATCCGGAAGTGTCGCCCCTTATTCTATTTTCTCCCGGCGCCGCGATAAAGCCCCCACTGGCGGGGCGCCCGCCTGCGCTCAGGCGGCGACCGCCGCTGGCGCCTTGTCGAACACGATCGCGCCCTTCCTGGCGTCGACGCGAATGGCGTCTTTCGCCGCGAATCGCCCCTCTAGAATGGCCTTCGCCAACGGATTCTCCAGCTGCTGCTGGATCGCGCGCTTGAGCGGACGTGCGCCGTAGAGCGGATCGAATCCGACCGCTGCGATTTCCGTCAGCGCCGCCTCGGTCACCTCGAGCTTCATTTCGAGGCTCGCGAGTCGCCGCTCCAGATACGCCATCTGTATTCTTGCGATCGACTTGATGTGCTTCTCGTCGAGCGCGTGGAACACGACGATCTCGTCGATACGATTGATGAACTCCGGCCTGAAGTGGGCCTTGACCTCGCCCAGCACGGCCAGCTTCACCACCTGATAGTCGTCGCTGGCCATCTGCTGGATCATCTGTGAGCCGAGGTTGGATGTCATCACGATGACGGTGTTCTTGAAATCCACCGTGCGCCCCTGCCCGTCCGTCATGCGGCCGTCGTCGAGCACCTGCAGCAGCACGTTAAACACGTCCTGGTGTGCCTTCTCGATCTCGTCGAGAAGGATCACCGAGTAAGGCTTGCGCCGCACGGACTCGGTCAGGTACCCCCCTTCCTCGTAGCCAACGTAGCCCGGAGGCGCACCGATCAGCCGCGCGACGGAATGCCTCTCCATGAATTCGGACATGTCGATGCGTATGAGATGGTCCTCCGAGTCGAACAGGAATTCGGCGAGCGCCTTGCACAGCTCCGTCTTGCCCACGCCCGTAGGCCCGAGGAACAGAAAGGAGCCGTAAGGCCGTTTCGGATCGCCCAGTCCGGCGCGCGAGCGCCGGATGGCGTCGGCCACCAGTCTCACGGATTCGTCTTGTCCGACCACGCGCTGGTGGATCCTGTCTTCCATTTGCAGCAGCTTCTCGCGCTCGCCCTGCATCATCTTGGAAACCGGGATGCCGGTCCACCGCGAGACCACCTCAGCGATCTCTTCGGCACCAACCTGCGTGCGCAACAGCCGCGGCTTGTCTGCCTTCGGCCGGTCCGCCTGCTTGAGCTGCGCCTCGAGCTGGGGGATCTTCCCGTACTGGATCTCGGACACCTTCTGCCAATCGCCCTTGCGCTTGGCCGCCTCCATCTCGATCTTGAGGCGGTCGAGCGCTTCCTTGACGTGCTGCGAACCCTGTACCTGGGCCTTCTCGGACTTCCAGATTTCCTCCAGATCGCCGTACTCGCGCTCGAGCGCCTTGATCTCGTTCTCCAACAGCTGCCGCCGCTTCTGCGAAGCTTCATCCTTCTCCTTCTTTACCGCTTCGCGCTCTATTTTGAGCTGGATGAGACGCCGGTCGAGCCGGTCCATTTCCTCAGGCTTGGAGTCGATCTCCATCTTGATGCGCGAAGCCGCCTCGTCGATGAGGTCGATCGCCTTGTCCGGGAGGAAGCGGTCCGTGATGTAGCGGTGCGAGAGTTCGGCCGCGGCCACGATCGCCGGGTCCGTGATGTCCACGCCGTGATGCACCTCGTACTTTTCCTGCAGCCCCCGAAGGATGGCAATGGTCGCCTCCACGGAAGGCTCGCCCACCAGGACCCGCTGGAAGCGCCGCTCGAGGGCGGCGTCCTTTTCGACGTACTTGCGGTACTCATTGAGCGTTGTCGCCCCGACGCAATGCAGCTCGCCACGCGCGAGCGCGGGCTTGAGCATGTTGCCGGCGTCGATCGCGCCTTCGGCTTTACCCGCACCCACCATCGTATGCATCTCGTCGATGAAAACGATGGTCTGTCCGGCATCCTGCGCGATCTCTTTGAGCACGGATTTCAGCCGCTCTTCGAATTCGCCGCGGTACTTCGCACCCGCGAGCAGCGCTGCCATGTCGAGCACGAGCACGCGCTTTCCCTTCAGCGATTCGGGAACTTCGCCGTTGACGATGCGCTGGGCGAGCCCTTCGACGATGGCGGTCTTCCCCACGCCGGGCTCACCGATCAAGACCGGGTTGTTCTTGGTGCGGCGCTGCAGGATCTGGATCACGCGCCGGATCTCGTCGTCGCGCCCGATCACTGGATCCAGTTTGCCGGCGCGCGCGCGCTCCGTCAGATCGAGCGTGTAGCGCTTGAGCGCTTCCCGCTGCCCTTCCGCTTCGGCGCTTTGGACGCCCTCGCCGCCACGCACGGCATTGATCGCGGACTCGAGGGCCGGCCGGCTCGCGCCGTGCTGCTTGAGCAGCTTGCCGGTCTCGCCTTTGTCGTTAAGCGCGGCCAGCAAAAACAGCTCGGAGGCAACGAACTGGTCGCCGCGCTTCTGTGCTTCCTTGTCGGTGAGATTGAGAAGATTGGATAGTTCCCGCGAAACGTTAACTTCGCCGCCCGTGCCTTCGACCCTGGGCAGCCGGTCGATACTGCCCTGCAGCGCCGAGCGCAGGCCCACGACGTTTGCCCCGGCGCGCGCCAAAAGCGACGCCGTGCTGCCGTCCTGCTGGTCAATCAGCGCGACCAGCAAGTGCTGGGGTTCGATGTAGGGATTGTCCGCGCCGACGGCAAGACTTTGGGCGTCGGCGAAGGCCTGTTGAAACTTGGTCGTGAACTTTTCGAAGCGCATGTCGTTAACGTCGCAGGTTGCCTTCTCATCATATTGGGAACGTCGAGGAGTTTTCAAGAGGTTATGCCAGGAGAATTATGCTTCAATCCAGCAACTTATCTGCGCGGGATGAATTCCGGCTGCACCCTCGCGTAGAATCGTTGGTTGGCCCACCGGAGGAAACCAGGGGTTCTTATCCATGGAAACCGCGGAAGCCCTGCTGCTGGCCCGGGCGCAGTTCGGGCTGAACATCTCGTTCCATATCCTGTTCCCCAGCATCACGATCGCACTCGCCTGGATCCTCGTTTATTTCCGAGTGCGTTACGCGCAAACCGGTGTAGCCGCGTGGCTGGAAACCTACAAGCTCTGGACCAAGATTTTCGCGCTCACGTTTGCCATGGGCGTGGTAACGGGTGTCGTGATGTCATTCCAGTTCGGCACCAACTGGCCCGGGTTCATGAACAAAGTCGGCAACGTGGCGGGCCCCCTGCTCGCGTTCGAGGTGCTGACCGCGTTCTTCCTCGAGGCAACGTTCCTGGGCATCATGCTCTTCGGCATGAACCGCGTCCCGGGATGGGTGCATCTCACCGCGACTGTGCTGGTCGCCGCAGGGACCTCACTCTCGGCGTTCTGGATCCTGGCGCTCAACTCCTGGATGCAGACGCCGGTCGGACACGGCATGGCCGACGGACAGCTCATCGCTGCGGACTGGTGGCAGGTCATATTTAACCCGTCCTTTCCCTACCGCTTGATTCACACGCTTCTCGCCTCCGGGCTGACGGCCGCCTTTGTCGTCGCAGGGCTGTCGGCGTGGCGGCTGCTGAAGGCCCCTCGCGACGCGACTGCGGCGCGCACGCTGCGCACGGGAATCATCATCGCCGCGTTGCTCGCTCCGCTACAGGCTTTTGTCGGCGACCTGCATGGGCTCAATACGCTCGAGCATCAGCCCGCGAAAATTGCTGCGATGGAGGCGCTCTGGAAGACGGAAAAAGGCGCGCCGCTCGTACTGTTTGCAATCCCGAACGCGCAGGAGCAGCGCAACGATTTCGCGATTGAAATTCCCTACGGCGCGAGCCTGATCCTGACGCACACCCTCGACGGCGAGTTGAAAGGCATCAACGAGTTTGCGCCCGACGCGCCGTCCGTCGCGCCAATTTTTTTCGCATTCCGGATAATGGTGGGAATGAGCCTTCTGATGATCGCACTGTCATGGTACGGCGTGTGGCGGACCAGAAACCGGGCGGTTCTTCCCGTGTGGCTGCTATGGACGTTCGCCGCTTTCACGTTCGCCGGTTGGATCGCCACGCTGGCGGGCTGGTTTGTTACCGAGAGCGGCCGGCAGCCGTGGCTCGTCATCGGGATTCTCAGGACCGCCGAGGCCGCGGGTCCCGTCACCGGGGCGCAGCTCGGCGCGAGTCTGACGAGCTACATCATCACCTACAGCCTGATGCTCGTGACCTACATGGTCGTGCTCACTCATATGGCCGGCAAAGGCGCGGGTGCTGAGCTGTCAGGCAGCGGGCCAGTTCCGGAGGGGGCGGCAGCATGACCCTCGACTTGCCTGTCATTTTCGCAATCCTCATGGGCGCTGCGATCCTCGCCTACGTCATACTGGACGGCTACGACCTCGGCGTGGCCATGCTCATGCCGGCCGCGACAGCCGACGAGCAGGAGTGGATGGTGTCCTCGATCGGGCCGTTCTGGGACGCCAACCAGACGTGGCTCGTGCTGGGCGTCGGTCTGCTGCTCGTGGCCTTCCCCGCTGCGCACGGGATCGTGATGACCGCGCTCTATCTGCCCGTCATTGCGATGCTGATCGGGCTCATGCTGCGGGGCGTTTCGTTCGAGTTCCGGGTGAAGGCCGAAGGCTGGAATCGCGGGATGTGGAACTGGCTTTTCTGGTTCGGCTCATTTCTTGCCTCCGTTGCGCAGGGACTCATGCTGGCGGCCTACATCACCGGCTTCGAACCCGGGTTCGGCTTTTTCCTGTTCGGGCTCGTCGTGGCGGCAGGCGTGTGCGGCGGCTACGTGCTCCTTGGCGCGACGTGGCTCATCTGGCGAACGGAAGGCACGCTGCAGAGAAAAGCGGTCGCGTGGACGCATTGGGGCCTGTTCTGGGTCGCGCTCGGCGTCGGCTTCGTAAGCCTCGCCACACCGTTCATGAGCGAGACCGTGTATCACAAATGGTTCGACTTTCCGCGTACGCTGGGGATCATGCTGCTGCCGCTGGCAAGCGGGGCGGCCTGGCTCTGGGTCTGGCACGCCGCCAGCTGTGTCAGAAAAGGAACCGCGATGCCGCACTGGGCGCCGTTTGCCGGCGCGGCGGCGTTTTACCATCTTGCGTTTGCCGGGCTCGCCTACAGCCTCTTCCCGTACGTCGTCATGGACCGCATGACGATCTGGGAGGCCGCCGCGCATCCATCCTCGCTCAAATTCGTGCTGGCCGGCGCGCTCGTGGTACTCCCTTTCATCATCGGCTATACGATCTACTCCTACCGCGTATTTCGCGGCAAGGCGCCCGCGAAGCTCTACGAACACTAGAAGTTATCTCAAAAACAAACACAGCCACGGAATCACACGGAAACTGTTGGTCCATTAAAGCGCACTTCCCAGTTCAGGTCTGGGCCCGCGTATTTCCGTGTGAATCCGTGGTTAATGATCTTCTGGTTTCAGGGGGTTTTGAGACCGGTTCTAGATGAGGTAGCGGGCTGTCACACGGTTCGCTCCCGCATCGATTTCGGCGTCGGCTCGCGCGCGGCATTCCGCGGCGCCACCCCCGTGATGCAGCCGGGCAACCGTTATACTATTGCTGCCTGGCCGCACAGACTTCGAACATGCTGGCGTGTGGAGCCATTCCCGCGACTGCCCTGACACAAGAAAGGACAATCCATGATTTATGAAGTGAGGACCTATGACCTCAAGCCGCGCGCCATTCCGGAGGTCGAAAAGCGTTTCGGCGAGCTCTACGAAGCAAAGCGCCGGCAATACTCCGAGCTCGCGGCGTTCTGGCACACCGAAATCGGCCCGCTCAATCAAATCGTCCACATCTGGCCCTACAAGGACATGGAAGAGCGCACCCGCATTCGCGCCGCGGCCGTGAAGGACAAGGCCTGGCCGCCCAGCATCGGCGAATTCCTCGTGAACATGCGCTCGGATATCTTCATTCCCTTCGACATCTCGCCCGAGTTGAAGCCCGCCAACGTGGGGCCGTTCTTCGAGATGCGCACCTACACCTACGCGCCGGGCGAGCTGCCGGTCATCATGAAGAACTGGGCCAATGCGATCGAGGCACGCCAGAAGTACAGCCCCCTCACGGCCGCCTGGTATTCGGATGTTGGCGGGTTGAACAAGTTCGTCCACATTTGGCCTTATAAGTCGCTTGATCAGCGCTGGGAGATCCGCCACAAGATCCGGGCCGAAGGGGTCTGGCCGCCCTCCGATGTCGCCGAAAAACAGGGCGGGCGCGGCTACACCCTGGTCTCGCAGGAAAACAAGATCCTGATGCCCGCTGCGTTTTCCCCGCTCAAGTAGCGCGCAGCGGTCGTCACGCGCGCCGCGCCTGCCGCCGCCATTTCCACGGTCGGCAAAACGCACTGGACCGATCCGATGGATTTGGTACCCGAAATCGAGCGCAACGTTGCAGCCGCTCTGGCCGAGGATGTGGGCAGCGGCGATGTGACAGCCGCGCTGATGCCTGAGTCTGCCAAAGCGCGCGCGCGAGTGATGGCCCGGCAGGATGCCGTGCTGTGCGGCCAGGCCTGGTTCGACGCGTGTTTCCGTAAGCTCGATACGGCCATGAACATTCAGTGGCCGGTCCCCGAAGGCGCGCGGATATCGCGTGGGCAGACGGTGTGCGAGTTGAGTGGAAAGGCGCGGGCTCTGCTCACCGGCGAGCGCACGGCACTCAACTTCCTGCAGACGCTCTCCGCCGTTGCCACGAATACGAGCCGATACGTGGCAGCTGTCGCCGGGACGCGCGCAAAGATTATCGACACCCGAAAGACATTGCCGGGGCTGCGCGCCGCCGAAAAATACGCCGTGCGTGTCGGCGGCGGTGTCAACCACCGCATGGGACTCTACGACGCCATACTGCTGAAGGAAAATCACATCACGGCGGCCGGCGGAGTCCGCTCCGCGTTGGCGGCGGCCCGGAAAGCCGCGGAGCCGGGAATCTGGATTCAGGTCGAGGTCGAGACGCTGGACCAGCTGAGGGAGGCCCTCGACGGCGGCGCCAAGATGATCCTCCTCGACAATATGGATGCATCGAAGATGCGCGAGGCCGTAAGACTCACGGCTGGGCGCGCGGAACTCGAGGCGTCAGGCGGGATCACCATGGAAACGTTGCGTGCGATCGCGGAGACGGGCGTCGATCGCATCTCGATCGGCTCGCTAACCAAGGACATCGAGGCGGTGGACTTTTCGATGCGCTTTGAAAACTGAAGTGCGGACACGAAGGACACAAAAGTACACCAAGGAAAAACAAGAAAAACAATTGAACCGCCGAGACGCCGAGAGAGACAAGGACAAATCAGTTCAAATTCGGACGAACGAGCAGCTCGACGGTCACGAGCGGGTTGTGCCCCTGCGGCCTGCGAGCTCGCTGAGTAGCTCATCGCGAAAATCTCACCACGCCCGCCCAGCTTTTGGGTCGTTGCGATACCCAGCCAGCCGTTCGCTCAGCACCTGCCGGTGCTAATCGGGCACGCCGATAGTTTCCGGCGCCGCAGCGATTGGGTCCCAAAGGGCCTCAACGTGGAGAACCTTCTCCTCGACCGGCAAATCGTCGAAACCGGGGGGGCGGATCGGCAAAATGTCACCCATAGCGGGAATATTTTACGGCGTTCGTTTGTGCCATGGCACCTGGGTTCCCCGCTTGTGCCATACCCGCTATTGCTTAGAGTGGCAATTTAAGGCCGAAAACAGCACCTCTAAGCTTGCAACCGCCCCGATTTCATACTCAAAATATCTCCTACGGAGGTCCGACCCGGCCTGCGCTGACAACCAGCCAAGAGTGTGGAACAGCGGGGACGGAGGGCCGGCTGTACCGGCAGATCCATATTTTGTTACCCTCGAACGGCCTGAGCCCAGCCGGTGCCGGGCGACCACGGCGCGCCGCGGCTTGCCAATGGTCTTCGACT